>JBFWSI010000105.1:0-9560 GCA_050248455.1 Gammaproteobacteria bacterium
CCAGATAAGACACGGCGGACTGCGCACGGCGCTCCGACAGGCCCGGGTTGTAGGCGTCGCTGCCGACGCTGTCGGTATGACCTTCGACGCCGACGACCAGCGTCGGATTCTCGGTCATCACCGTCGCGGCGTGATCGAGCTTGGCCATGCCTTCCGGCGTCAACGCGGCGCTGTCGAAGTCGAAGTTCGTGCCCTCGAGGCTCATGATCTTCGTGCCGACTTCAGGCGCGGGCGGCGGCGGGGGCGGCGGCGGCGGTGCGGGAGCCGGCGCAGGCGCGGCCGGTGCCGGCGCGGGCGGCGGCGGTACCTTCTTCTCGTGACAGAACAGGTAGCCGATGCCGGCGCCGAGCGCGGCACCCGCGACGTAAGCTTCCGGTTCGTCGGAGCCCGCCGCGGCGGCGGCGACACCGGCACCGGTCACGGCGCCGACGATTGGGCAGAGGACTTCACCCGGCTTGATGTCGCTGTTCGCACAGCCCGCCAGGCTGACACACAGTGCCAGCGCGAGTCCTGTCTTGATTCGGTTCTCCATTGCGAACTTCCCCACGATTGGATTTATTCACGGACGCTGCGCGTGTTGCAATACCACAACATCAACGCCTTGGCGTGAAGAATAGCATAGCTTTCGCGGAAAACCGTATAACTCTTTTACCCGGGCCGCGAAAATCCTGACCCCGGCGGGACTGTCAGCAACAGGTTTTGTGGCGAAAGCGCCATTCCTCAAGCGTCCTGCAGACCGCTGAGCAGGGCCGTGCAGCGCTGCGGATCGCTGGTCCGCAGCGCGCGCGAGACGACCGCCTTCACGTCCTCGAGGCGCGTCGTCGCAATGGCCTGCTTGACCTCGAGCAGCAGCGAGGGATGCACGCTGAACACGCGCAGTCCGAGACCCAGCAGCAGCCGCGTATGGCGCACGTCGCCCGCCATCTCGCCGCACATCGCGATCGGGCACTCGGCCGCATCCGCCGCGCGGATTGCCATCTGGATCAGGCGCAGCACGCCGGGGTTCAGCGGATCGTAGAGATAGCTCACTTCCTCGTTGACGCGATCGATTGCCACCGCGTACTGGATCAGATCGTTGGTGCCGATCGACAGGAAATCGAGCGCGCGCGCGAAGCCGTCGGCATAGGCCGCCGCCGCCGGCACCTCGATCATGCCGCCGATCGGCATCGCGGCATCGAAGTCGACACCCTGGCGCCGGAATTCCTGCTGGATGCGCCGTACGAGCTCCACGACCTGCGTGACCTCGTCGAGGTGCGAGAGCATCGGAATCATCAGCCGCACCTGGCCGAGGGCCGAGACGCGCACGATCGCGCGCAGTTGCGGCATGAACAGTTCCGGTTCCTTCAGGGCGAGCCGCACCGCGCGCATGCCCAGCGCCGGATTCGCGACGTTGACGCGCGTCGACAGCATCGATTCGATCTGCTTGTCGGCGCCGATGTCGAGCGTGCGTATCGTCACGGGCTGGTTGCGGAAGGCCTCGACGAGCCGCCGATACGCGGTGAAATGCTCTTCCTCGCGCGGCACCGTCGCGCGGTTCATGTAGAGGAACTCGGTGCGGAACAGTCCCACGCCGCGCGCGCCCGCGGCACGCGCGGCGTCGTAGTCGATTTCGAGCTCGACGTTGGCCTGCAGCTCGATCGCATGCCCGTCGGCCGTGACCGTCGGCGCCTTCTTGAGCCGGCCGAGCCCGCCGCGCTTGCCGCGCTCATCGCGGCGCGTGCGGTAGTGCTCGGCGATGCGCTGATCGGCTTCGCCGACGACCAGTCCCTCGTCGCCGTCGACGATCAGCGGTTCACCCTCGCGCACGAAGCGCCGCGCATGATGCACGCCGACGACGCCGGGCACGCCGAGGCTGCGGGCGAGGATCGCGGTGTGCGAGGTCGGCCCGCCGTACTCGGTGACGAAGGCGGCGATGCCGTGGTGCTGCATCTGCAGCGTGTCCGCCGGCGAGAGATCGTCGGCGACGATCACCGCGCCCTCGAGCCCCGTGTCCGCGCCCTCGTGCACCACCGGCGCGTGGTTCAGCAGGATGCGCAGCACCCGGTTGATCACGTGGTCGACGTCGTCGCGCCGCGTGCGCAGATAGGGGTCGTTCATCTGGTCGAAGGCCGCGACGATCTTGTCCCGCTGCAGCTTGAGCGCCCACTCGGCGTTGCAGCGGCGTTCGCGGACCAGCCGTTTCGGCTCGTCGATCAAGGTGCCGTCGTCGAGCATCAGGAGATGCGTGTCGATGAAGGCCGCGATGTCAGCCGGCGTCGACGCCGGAATCTTCTCGCGCATGTCGCGCAGGTGGGACTTGGCGTCCTCGATCGCGGCCTCGAAGCGCGCGATTTCGGCCTCGACGTCCTGTTCCGCGATCGAGTACTCGTAGATCTCGAGGGCATCGCGACGCACGACGTGGGCGATGCCGAGCGCGATGCCGCGCGAGACGCCCTTGCCGTGCAGCGACCAGGTCATTCGGATTCGCCGAAGCGATCGGCAATCAGCGCGACCAGCGCCTGCATCGCGCCGTCCTCGTTCTCGCCCTTGGTGAGGAGCTCGAGCGTCGTGCCCTGCGAGGCCGCGAGCATCATCAGGCCCATGATGCTCTTGCCGTTGACCTTGTTGCTCCCCTTGGCGACGAAGATCTCGCATTTGAACGCGGCCGCGGTCTGCACGAACTTGGCAGCCGCGCGCGCATGCAGACCGAGCCGGTTGACGATCGTCACCTGTTGCGTGAGCACGCGCGGTCTCCCGGATTCTCTGGCTGCTCAGGCGTCACGGTGCGTGACGACGACGTGGCGGCCGGCGCGGAACTCGGCGGCGATGCGCTCGGCCGCATAGACCGAGCGGTGCCGCCCGCCGGTGCAGCCGATCGCGACGGTCAGATAGCTGCGATTGTCGGCCTCGAAACGCGGCACCCAGGTGCGCAGGAAGACGATGATGTCGTCGACCATCCGCGGCGCGAGATCGGTGGCATCGAGAAAGGCCGCGACCGGCTCGTCGCGGCCGGTCATGCTGCGCAGGGTCGGATCCCAGTGCGGGTTCGGCAGGCAGCGCACGTCGAAGACGAAATCCGCATCGGGCGGCACGCCGTTCTTGTAGCCGAAGGAGCTGATCTGCAGCGCGAGCACGCCGCGCTCGCGATTCGTCACGCGCTCGAGGATCAGCGCCCGGAACTGATGGACGTGCGTATGCGAGGTGTCGATGCGCAGATCGGCGCGCGCGATGATCGGTTCGAGCAGCTGGCGCTCGCGCTCGATCGCCGCGCGCAGCGGCAGGCTAGGCCCCGACAGCGGATGGCGTCGCCGCGTCTCGCTGAAGCGGGTGATCAGCGCCTCGTCGGAGGCATCGATGAAGATCAGCTCGACCGTGACGTCGCCGGCGGCGAGCCGATCGAGGATCTGGGGCAGCTGCGCGAGATCGTCCTCGCGGTTGCGCGCGTCGATGCCGACGGCAACGCGGCGGTAGTGGGGAAGATCGCCGTCGCCGATGAAACGGGCGAAATCGCCGAGAAAACCGGCCGGCAGGTTGTCGACGCAGTAGAAACCCGCGTCTTCCAGGGCGTGCAGTGCGACGGTCTTGCCCGCGCCGGACAGGCCGGAAACGATGATGAAGCGACGCGTCGGCACGGGCTTGTCCGGCGTCACGTCACGCTACCGTGCCGGGCGCGCACATCCCGACGCCGGGGCGCTCAGGCGCCGTTCTGGCCGCGGTTGTTGTTCTCGCGGGCGTGATGATCGGTCAGTTTTTCCTTGTGCTTCTTCACCTGGCGGTCGAGCTTGTCGAGCATCAGGTCGATCGCGGCGTACATGTCGTCGTGCTCGCTCTCCGCATGCAGGGTATTGCCGGAGACGTGAATCGTGGCTTCCGCCTTGTGCAGCTGGCGCACGGCGCCGAGCACCACGTGGGCATCGACGACGTGATCGAAATGGCGCTGGATGCGCTGCAGCTTGGTTTTGACGTAGTCCTGGAGGGCGGGCGAGAGTTCGACGTGATGGCCGGAAATGTTCAATTGCATGTTGTGGTTCCCTGGGTCGGTGCTGGACGTCACGGATCCGCCGGCAGGCTGATCGGGCTTCTTTCGGCTCGAAGTATAGCGCCTCGCGCGGCCGGGCACCTGCGCCGGCTCAGGCCAGACGCTTGCGTTCGTTCGACGGCGGGATCTGCATCGCCTCGCGATACTTGGCCACGGTCCGCCGCGCCACGTTGATGCCCTGCTTGGAGAGGATCGTCGCGATCTTGCTGTCGCTGAGCGGCTTGTCGTTGTGCTCGGCTGCAATCAGCTTCTTGATCACCGCGCGGATCGCCGTCGACGAGGCCTCGCCGCCCATGCTGGTGCTGACGTGGCTGGAGAAGAAATACTTCAGCTCGTAGATGCCGCGCGGCGTATGCATGTACTTGCGGCTGGTGACGCGCGAGATCGTCGACTCGTGCATGCCCAGCGCCTCGGCGATGTCGTGCAGGACCAGCGGCTTCATCGCTTCATCGCCGTGTTCGAGGAAGGCCTTCTGACGTTCGACGATCGCGGTCGCGACCTTGAGCAGCGTCTCGCTGCGGCTCTGCAGGCTCTTGATGAACCACTTGGCTTCCTGCAGATGCGTCTTCAGCGAGCTGTTGCCGGCGCTGTTGTCGGCGCGCCGGATCATGCTCGCGTAGTACGGATTGATCCGCACGTGCGGCACGGCGTCGGGATTGAGCTCCACCTTCCAGCGCCCGCGCGACTTGCGCACGAAGACGTCCGGCACGAGATACTCCGCCGGTTCGTCGCCGTACTGCGAGCCGGGCCGCGGGTTCAGTTTCTGGATCAGCGCGATCGCACGCTTCAATGTGTCCTGATCGATTTTCAGGCGGCGCATGATCATCGCGTATTCGCGCGCGCCCAGCGCGTCCAGATACTCGTCGCACACGCGATGCGCGATCGCCAGATCGGGGGTGTCCTCGTCGAGCTGGCGGAACTGCAGCAGCAGGCACTCGCGCAGATCGCGTCCGCCGACGCCGGCGGGCTCCAAGGCCTGGATCTGCTTCAGCACGGCGCTCACTTCGTCGATCTCGACCATCTCTTCGAGATCCTCGCCGGCGTTGACCGCCTCGTGGATTTCCTCGAGCGTCGCCTCGAGATAACCGTCCTCGTTGACGGCGTCGACGATCGCGATCGCGATCGCGCGATCGACGTCGCTCAACTGCAGCAGATTGACCTGCCACAGCAGGTGCTCGCGCAGCGAGCCGCTGCTGCCGCGGACATTGTCGAACTCGCCGGCCCCCTCGTCGTGCGCGCCGGCCGGTCCCGACGCGGACAGCGTGTTGTCGAAGATCTCGTCCCAGTCGCTGTCGACCGGCAGGTCCTCGGGAATGTCGTCGGAAGTCGGCACGCCGAGCTCTTCGGGCACGTCGCTGCCGGCCTCGCCGCTCGCATCGTAGTCGCCGCCCTCGGCGCCATCGTTGCTCGCGCTCGTCCCGCCCTCGGCATTGAAATCGAGGACCTCGCGCTCCTCCTCGTCGTCGACCTCGAGCATCATGTTCGAGTCGAGCACCTGCTGGACCTCGAGCTCGAGCTCCATCGACGACAGCTGCAACAGGCGTATCGCCTGCTGCAACTGAGGCGTCATGGTCAGCTGCTGACCGAGCTTGAGCTGCAGGGACTGTTTCATCGACGGTGGAGTCCGGGGGCCTCGTGGTGCACGAGCAGCAGTCTAACAGCCTGACCCACGGTGCCCGGCGCGGGGGGTGCGCACGGGGAATTTTTTACAAAGCCGCGCGCGTCCGTCGCGGGATCACATCGCAAAATCTTCTCCGAGATAGACTTCCCGGACGTGCTCGTCGTCGAGCACCTGGTCCGGCGTGCCTTCGGCAATGATGCGTCCATCGTTCACTATGTAGGCCCGGTCGCAGATGCCCAGAGTTTCACGCACGTTATGGTCGGTGATCAACACGCCGATGCCGAGTCGGCTCAGATGCTGGATGATCCGTCGGATGTCGCCGACCGAAATCGGGTCGACGCCCGCGAACGGCTCGTCGAGCAGCACGAACCGCGGCTGCGACGCCAGCGCGCGGGCGATTTCGACTCGCCGGCGCTCACCTCCGGATAGCGACATCCCGAGGTTTTTCTTGATGTGGCTGATGTGGAACTCGCGCAGCAGTCCATCGAGCCGCCGCGCCCGCTGATCGGCGGTGAGCTCCGGAATGAGCTCCAGCACCGCGGCGATGTTCTCCTCGACTGTCAGCTTGCGGAACACCGAGGCTTCCTGCGGCAGGTAGCCGAGACCGCGGCGCGCACGCAGGTCCATCGGCAGCGGCGTCAGGTCTTCCTTGTCGAGATGGATGCTGCCGCCGTCGCCGCTGACGAGACCGACGATCATGTAGAAGCTCGTCGTCTTGCCCGCGCCGTTCGGCCCGAGCAGACCGATCACTTCGCCGCTGGCGACGGACAGGCTCACGTCGCGCACGACCTGGCGCGACTTGTAGGTCTTGGACAGATGGCTGACGCTCAGTACGGCCATCGCTCAGATCCGCCGCGCGGCGCGCGAATGGGCGGCGCGGCGCGCCGCGATGGAAACGCCCGTCATGGCGGCGGCGGGGCCGGCGCTTTCGGCGGAATGATCACCTTGATGCGCCCCGGCTTCTGCGCCGCGCTCCCTTTCGCCGGCGCCTCCCCCTGCTGCGGCGTGCCGCGACCGGTGATGACGCTGCGCTTGGTGTCGTAGTTGATGCGATAGCCGGTGAACAGGCGCGCGCCCTGCGTCAGCCGCGCATCCTTGATCAGGATGAGCTGGTTCTTCTTCGCGAGGTACTGGATCTGCGCCCCCTCGCCTTCGATGTCTTCCTTGCCGCCGTCCGGCGTCTGCTTGAAGTAGGCGGGCTGGCCGTCGAGGAAGACTTCGGTGAGCTGGCGGTTCTCGTCGAAGTTCGCGCGCATCTTGTCGCCCGTCATGCGGATCGAGCCCTGCGTGACGATGACGTTGCCGATGTAGGTGGTGCGGCCTTCGACGTCGTCCATCTCGGCGAAGTCGGCTTCGATCTCGACCGGCTGGTTCGGATCGGTGGCCAGCGCGGCCGCGCCGGCTCCCCACAGGCCGAGCAGCAGCGCGAGGCCGACTTCCCGGATGAGCTCAGTTCGCTTTGTCGTCTTGTTCAATGCGGCTTCTGACCCGTTGCAAGAGTTCGAGGCGATTGTGCGCGAAATTGGCGCGGAAGCCGCGGGTCTTCGACACCGTCCGGGGCCCCTTGATGGTAGCGGCGTTGTCGGTTTCCGCGTACTGCACCTTCGGAAACACGCGCAGCTCCGAGGTGAGGATTTCGAATTCCCGTTCGCCGGCGTCGTCGAGTCGCCAGATTTCCACGCGACCGTGCAGCAGCACCAGCTCCGTATCGGACTTCACGGTGCCGCGTTCGGCGGTGACCTGCCAGGGACTCGCCGTGTCATTGTAAATCTCCATCCGCGGGCGGGCCAATTCGGTCGAATCGTCGTCCGGGTAGTGATAGACGCGATCGGCGATCAGCACGTTCTGCAGTTCACCCTGCTTGTTCATCGAATGGCGCACCATGTCGACGAGGTAATAGTCCGGCTCGTGCAGGCCTGCCGGCGCCGGCCGGTTCTCGTCGTCGACGAGCAGTCGCCACAGCCAGAACGAGCCCGCGCAGATCAGCACGGCGACCAGCGCTATCCAGTGTGTCCTGCCCATCGCGCGCCGCGGCTCCCGCCGCGTCAGATCCCGTAACGGGCGTATTGCGCGGCCAGCGAGCCGCCCGCCGTCATCAGCAGTTCGCAGATTTCGCGCACGGCCCCGCGCCCGCCGGCCGCCCGCGTGCGATAGCGCGCGGCGGCGACGCAGGCCGGGTGGCCGTCGGCGACCGTCACGGGCAAGCCCACCTTGCGCAGGACCGGCACGTCGGGCAGATCGTCCCCCGCGTAGCAGACGGCGGCCGCGGCGATACCCAATTTCGCCTCGAGCTCGGCGAGCGCAGCCAGCTTGTCGCGCTGACCCTGATAGACGTACTCGATGCCGAGCTCCGCCATGCGCGCCGCGACCACCGGGGAACGCCGGCCCGTGATGATGGCGATCGCCATGCCGCTGTCGCGAAGCATCACGAGACCCTGCCCGTCGCGCACGTCGAAGACCTTGTACTCTTCGCCCTGCGGACCGAGGAACAGCTGGCCGTTGGTCAGCACGCCGTCGACGTCGAAGGCGGCGAGGCGGATGCCGGCCGCGGCGGCGAGCACTTCTGGCGGAAACTCGCTCACAGCACCTTGGCTTTGAGCAGATCGTGCATGTTCAGCACGCCGACGAGGGTTTGCTGGCCGTCGACCACCAGCAGCGCGTTGATCTTCGCCTCCTGCATCACGCGCAACGCCTCGGCGGCGAGCATGTCGGCCTGGCCGGTGCGGCAGCGGCGGGTCATCACGCTTTCGACCGCCGCATTCAGCACGTCCGGGCCGCGATCGAGGGCGCGACGCAGATCGCCGTCGGTGAAAATGCCCGCGAGGCGCCCGTCCGCGCCGACCACGGCGGCGAGGCCGAGTCCCTTGCGCGTCATCTCGAGCAGCGCGTCGACGACCCGGGTGTCCGGCCCCACCACCGGCATCTGCTCGCCCTGGTGCATCAGATCCCTGATCTTCAACAATAGCCGGCGGCCCAGCGTGCCGCCGGGATGCGAGCGCGCGAAATCCTCCTGGGTGAACCCTCGCGCCTCGAGCAGCGCGACGGCCAGCGCATCGCCCATCGCGAGCGCGGCAGTGGTGCTCGAGGTCGGCGCGAGGCCGAGCGGGCAGGCCTCCTGCTCGACCGGCACGTAGAGATGGACGGTCGCCGCCTCGGCCAGGGTCGAGTGCGGATTGCCCGTCATCGCGATCAGCGGCACGCCGAGGCGCTTGATCAGCGGCACCAGCACCCGCAGCTCGTCGGTCTCGCCCGAATTCGACAGCGCGAAGACGACGTCTGCGGTCGTGATCATGCCCATGTCGCCGTGGCTGGCCTCGCCGGGGTGCACGAAGAAGGCCGGCGTGCCCGTGCTGGCGAGCGTGGCGGCGAACTTGCTGCCGATGTGCCCGGACTTGCCCATGCCGAGCACGACGATGCGTCCGCGACAGCCGAGCATGTGGCGGGCGGCGGCGACGAAGGCGTCGTCGATGCAGTCGACGAGCCCGGCGAGCGTACGGGTTTCGATTTCGATGACCGCGCGGCCGAGCTGCTTCAAGCGGCAGGCATCGGCCACGGGCGGCGCGGAAGGCTCACGATCGGTCATGCGCGAGGGTGTCGGTGGCCGAGGGCGGCTCTCTGGATGTCGGCGGCAAGCGGGCAGGGCTTTGCGCGTACGCGGCGCTATTCGACCGGATTACAGTAGGCAGCGCAAGCGCGGCTGTCGCGCCGCGCGCCTTACCCGCAAGACTCCCGGATCGAGTTCGCCATGAAAGCCATGTTGCTCGCCGCCGGCCGCGGCGAACGTCTGCGACCGCTGACCGACCATACGCCGAAGCCGTTGCTCGAAGTCGGCGGTCGACCGCTGATCGAGTGGCAGATCGCGCGGCTCGCCAGCGCCGGGATCCGCGAGTTCGTGATCAACCTTGCCCACCTGGGCGATCG
>JBFWSI010000106.1:0-9553 GCA_050248455.1 Gammaproteobacteria bacterium
CGTGTGCTCTTCCGATCTGTGCCGGATGACCTGGTGCTTGACCAGCGGCTTGCCGAAGGTGCGGCGCTCCTGCGCGTAGGCGACGCTCTCGTCGAGGCAGCGCCGCGCCATGCCGAGCATCTGCGCCGCCATGAACAGGCGCTCGTAGTTGAAGTTGTTCATCGTCGCGAGGAAGCCCGTGTTCTCCTCGCCCATCCGCTGCGCGGCCGGGATGCGGCAGCCGTCGAAGTACAGCGTCGCGGTGTCCGAGCACCACCAGCCCATCTTGCGTTCGAGCGCCGTGCGCGTGAAGCCGGGCGTGTCGGCATCGACGAAGAACAGCGAGATGCCGCCCAGGCCCTCGCCGCCGGTGCGCGCCGCGATCACGAAGTGGCTGGCATGCATGCCGCCGGTGATGAAGGTCTTGCTGCCGTCCAGCACGTAGCAGTCGCCGTCGCGACGCGCCCGCGTCTGCAGCGCGGCGACGTCCGAGCCACCGGAGGGCTCCGTGATCCCGAGCGCGCCGCCGCGGCGGCCGGACAGGATTTCGGGCAGTGCGCGACGCTTGATGTCTTCGGACGCGAGCCCCGCGACGAGGCCGACCATGATCCCGCGCGAGCCGATCGCCGAAATCACGCCGCCCGGCGCCCAGCGTCCGAGTATCTCCGCCGCCGCGGTGCGCATGAACGCATCGTCGAAACCGACGCCGCCGTACTGCTCGTCGATGCCGAAACCGAACAGGCCCAGCGCGCAGGTCCGCTCGTGCACGGACCACGGGATGGTGCCGGCCTCGTCCCATTCGTCGGCGTGCGGCTCGATCTCGCTGCGGACGAAGCGCATCACGGCGTCGCGAAATGCAACGCGCTCGGGAGTGTCGAAGGGATTGCGCATCGGCGGCTCCGTGCTGTCCGGAAAGCTGTTCCGAGCATAGCACGCAGCACCGAAGGCGCCGGCTCGGTCGCGAGCAGCAATTCGTAGCCCGGGTGCAGCGTAGCGGAACCCGGGATCTTCTAGCGTCGAAGCGCCGATCCCGGGCTGCGCGCTGCGCGCTCCACCCGGGCCATCACATCTGTCGCATTCGTCATTCGTGCGCAGGCGCGGATCCGGCCGTCGGCCACGGCGAGCGCCACGCGGCCAGCCAGTCGTCGATGGCCGCGCTCGCCATCGGCCGCGCGATGCCGTAGCCCTGGGCCTGGTCGCAGCCCATCTCGCGCAGCAGTGCGAGGGTCTCGAGATCCTCGACGCCTTCGGCGACGACCTGCAGGCCGAGGTTGTGGGCGAGGTTGATCGTCGAGCGCACGATGATCCGGTCGTGCTCGTCCTCGCGCATGTCGCGCACGAAGGCGCGATCGATCTTGAGCGCCCGGATCGGCAGGCGCCGCAGGTAGGCGAGCGACGAGTAGCCGGTGCCGTAGTCGTCGATCGACAGCCCGACGCCGCGGCCGGCGATGCTCGCGAGCAGCTCGCGCGCGCCTTCGGGGTCGTGCATCAGCGTGGTCTCGGTGATCTCGAGCTCGAGCGCGCCGGGCGGCAGCTCGTGGCGGAGGATCAGCTCGTTGAGGTGACGCACGCAGCGATCGTCGACGAGATTGCGCGCCGAGAGGTTGACGGAGACCGCATGGGCGCGGCCGGCGGTGCGCCAGCGCCGCTGCTCGGCGACCGCGAGCTCCATCACGTGCACGGTGAGCCCGTGGATCGCGTCGCTCATCTCGAGCAGCGGCATGAAGTCCTGCGGCATCAGGAAGCCGAGGCGCGGATGCTGCCAGCGCACCAGCGCTTCGAAGCCCGTCACGCGCATGTCGCGCAGCTCGAGCCGCGGCTGGTAGTGGAGCAGCAGCTGGTGCTCGCGCAGCGCCTGGCCGAACTCCGTGATCATCGCCAGCCGCTCCGGCGTGTGGCGATCGAACTGCCGGTCGTAGACGACGACGCCGGCGCCGGAATGCTTCGCCTGGTACATCGCGACGTCCGCGTAGCGCAGCAGCGCGTGGCTGTCGTCGCCGTCCTGCGGATAGAGCGCGATGCCGATGCTGCCGCCGATCTCGAGCTGCATGCCGTCGATCGCGAACGGCTGGCGCAGGGCGTCGAGCAGCTCGAAGCCGAGCGCGAGCGCCGCGTCGCGCTCGGTGATCCCGGGCACGAGCAAGGTGAACTCGTCGCCGCCGAGCCGGCACAGCGTGCCGGGCCGCGCACCCAGCGCCGCATACAGGCGCGGGCCTATCTCGCGCAACAGGCGATCGCCGATCGCATGTCCCAGCGTGTCGTTGATTTCCTTGAAGCGGTCGAGATCGAGCAGCATCAGCGCGCCCTCGCGCGCGCTGCGCTCGGCGTAGGTCCGATGCAGCACCTGGCGGTTGGGCAGATCGGTCAGGCTGTCGTGCAGCGCGCGGAATTCGAGCTGGCGACGATGGCGCGCGTTGGTGAGCGCCAGCGAGACCGTCGAGCCGATCGTCGCGAAGTCTTCGAGGCGCTGACGACTGCCCGTCATGCGCGCGCGATAGTCGAGGGCGAGGCAGCCGATGACTTCGGCGCCGTAGGTCAGCGGGATCGCGACCGAGCTCACGCAGTCGTCGGCGCGCGCGATGGCCTGGAGCTCGGCGGAGATCCTCGGATCGTTGCAATAGTCCTCGGCGAACACGATGTGGCCGTGCCTGACCGCGAGCCCGCTCAGGCTGCGCTCCAGCGGCAGCGTGCCGACGTGCTCGCGCAGCATGCCCTGCTGCAGGTCCATCTGCGCGAGCACGCGCAACACGCCCCCCTCGCGATCGAGGCGCATGAAGATGCCGACCGGCGCATCGGCCAGGCTGGTGACGGTCGTCAAGGTCTCGCGCGCGATCTGCTGGTCGTCGGTGCAATCGTTCAGGCGTCGCGACAGCAGGTGGATCGCGCGCAGCGTCGCGTAGCTCGCCTCCAGCTGGTGGGCGAAGTCGAGGATCGCCTGCTCGGTGCGCTTGCGCGCGCTGATGTCGCGCACCGCGGCGACGTAGTGCTGCACGCCGAGCAGCGAAATCGGCGTCAGCATCACTTCGGCGTCGAACTCGCTGCCGTCGAGGCGGCGATGGCGCCATTCGAAGGTCTGCGTGCCGTAGTGCTGCGCGTGGCGGAGTTTCTCGCCGACGAGCGTGCGCGAGCGGTGGCCCGTCGGCTGGTATTCGGGCGAGATTTCGATCGGCGACTTGCCGAGCAGCTCCTCGCGCGTCCCACGGTAGAGCTTCAGCGAAGCTTCGTTGCACTCGACGAAGCGGCCGTCGCGCAGGATGCAGATGCCGTCGCCGCCGTGCTCGAACACCGCGCGATAGCTCTGCTCGCTCTGGCGCAGCGCGCGTTCGTGGCGCAGGCGGTCGAGCTCCGCGCTCGCGCGCCCGCTGCAGCGGGCGAGAAGCTCGCGCGCGGCGTCACCGTCCTCGTGCGTGTCCGCGTAGAGCACGACGAGCACGCCGACGGCGTTGCCGTCGGCGGCCGCGAGCGGCACGCCGACATAGCAGCCGGCCGAATCGAGCTCGGACGGTGCGTACGGTGTGAACGACGCCCGCCCGACGCGTTCGACGCGGGTCGCGCCTTCGAGCACCCGGGCGCAGGGCGCGGCGGCATGCTCGTACTCGAAGTCCGGCCGCTTCTCGCCGCCGCCGCTGACCGCCAGCGTGCGCAGAATGCCGGGGCGTTCGGGCAGCCGCTCGGCGATGAAGCAGGCCTGCGCGTCCAGCACCGTGACGAGACAGGCTGCCAGCGCGTCGAAGAAACGCTCGCCGGTGACGACCGCGATTGCGGCGGCGATGCGTGCAAAAGCGTCCCCGTCGCACTGGCGCGGCGGTAGATCGCTGCCTCGCGCGGAGGCCTCGAGAGAACGCTTCAAGAACGAGCCCTTTCCGGAACCGTCCGGGGTCTGTCGAGCCCGGCGCTGAAAACGTCGATGACGCTCGAATTGTGCCTGCACCGCCCGAGCTTCGAAAAGCCGGCCGCGCCGGGTTCAGCCGCCCACGCTCGCGAGGGGCGCCGGAGAGCCCGTTGCCAAGTCGGCTGCATCTTGTTTAAGGTGCAGATCCCGGACAGATTGTGCCATACGGCACCGTATGGCTCGGCACCGGTTCCAGCCCGCTCGCCGCTCCTCGCCGCGTGGTCACCGCCATGCGACGATGCCGGCGAGTGCGCCCGACGGGCGTCCGCAGCACACTGCCCCGGATCGGCATCCATCGAAGGAGATCGCGAGTGCGCATCGGCATTCCCAAAGAACTGTACGCCGGCGAGAAGCGGGTGGCGACGACGCCCGACGTCGCCGCCCGGCTGATCAAGCTCGGCTTTGATGTGGCCATCGAACAGGGCGCCGGCGCGGCTGCCGATCTCGGTGACGAGGTCTATCGCGCCGCCGGCGTCGAAGTCCTGCCGGACGCGGCGAGCCTGTGGCGCCAGTCCGACGTCGTGCTCAAGGTGCGCGGCCCGGCCGAGCATGCCGGGGTCGACGAGTTCGCGCTGCTGCGCGAGGGCGGCACGCTGATCAGCTTCCTGTGGCCGGCGCAGAATCCGACGTCGCTGGAAAAGCTCGCGGCGCGCCGCGCCACGGCGCTCGCGATGGACAGCGTGCCGCGCATCTCGCGCGCGCAGAAGGCGGACGCGCTGTCGTCGATGGCGAACATCGCCGGCTATCGCGCCGTCGTCGAGGCCGCGCAGCACTTCGGCCGCTTCTTCACCGGCCAGGTCACGGCCGCCGGCAAAGTGCCGCCGGCCAAGATCTTCGTGATCGGGGCCGGCGTCGCGGGCCTTGCGGCGATCGGCGCAGCCAACGGGCTCGGCGCGATCGTGCGAGCCACCGACACGCGGCCCGAGGTCGGCGATCAGATCCGCAGCCTGGGCGCCGAGTTCGTGCCGGTCGAATACCAGGAAGAGGGCACGGGCGTCGGTGGTTATGCGAAGGTGATGAGCGAGGGCTACCAGCAGGCCCAGCGCGCGATGATCGCGAAACAGTGCAAGGAGTGCGACGTCGTCATCACCACGGCGCTGATCCCCGGCAAGCCCGCGCCCAAGCTCATCACCGCCGAGATGGTCGCGAGCATGCAGCCGGGCAGCGTGATCGTCGATCTCGCCGCCGAGCAGGGCGGCAACTGCGAGCTGACGGTGCCGGGCGAAGTCGTCGACCGCCACGGCGTGAAGATCATCGGCTACACCGATCTGCCGAGCCGCATGGCGCGCCAGTCGAGCCAGCTGTATGCGACGAACCTGCTGCGCCTGCTCGAGGAACTGACGCCGGGCAAGGACGGCAAGCTCGTCGTCGACATGGAAGACGAGATGATTCGCGGCGCGACCGTGGTCAAGGACGGCGAGATCACCTGGCCGCCGCCGCCGCCGAAGCTGTCGGCCGCCCCGGCGGGCGCGCGGCCGGCCGCGGCGCCGACCCCGCCGGCGCCGCCGAAGCCGCTGATCCCGAAGGCGCTGCAGCCGCTCGTCGTGCTCGGCGGCGGCGCGCTCGCCCTCGCCTGGATGGGCTCGGTCGCGCCGCCGGCCTTCATGGCGCACTTCATGGTGTTCGTGCTCGCCTGCTTCGTCGGCTACATGGTGATCTGGAACGTGACGCCGGCGCTGCATACGCCGCTGATGAGCGTGACGAACGCGATCAGCAGCATCATCGCGATCGGCGCGCTGATCCAGATTTCTTCACCCGGTGTCCTGATGACCGTGCTCGCGGGCGTCGCACTGATCCTCACCGCGATCAACATGGTGGGTGGCTTCGCGGTCACCCAGCGCATGTTGCGCATGTTCCGCCGCTCGGAGTGAAGCCATGAACGAGGGCCTGGTCACCGTTTCCTACATCGCCTCGACGATACTCTTCATCCTGAGTCTGGGCGGTCTCTCCAATCCCGAGACCTCGCGTCGCGGCAACTACTACGGCATGGCCGGCATGGCGATCGCGGTGATCGCGACCGTGCTCGGGCCGAAGGTGACGAGCGTCGTGCCGATCGTCATCGCGATGCTGATCGGCGGCAGCATCGGCCTGACCGCCGCGAGGCGCGTGCAGATGACGCAGATGCCGGAGCTCGTCGCGGCGATGCACAGCCTCGTCGGCCTCGCCGCGGTGCTGATCGGCTTCGCGAGCTATCTCGATCCGTCGGCGCATTTCGCCGGCATCGAGAAGACGATCCACGAGGTCGAGATCTATCTCGGCATCCTGATCGGCGCCGTGACCTTCTCCGGCTCGGTCATCGCCTTCGGCAAGCTGGCGGGCAGGATCGACGGCAAGCCGCTGCTGCTGCCGGGCCGGCACGTGCTGAACCTGCTGGCACTGCTGGCCGTCATCTGGTTCTGCGAGCTCTTCCTCAACGTCGAGTCGGGCGGCGCGGGCATGCTGTTCCTCGTCGTGATGACGGGCATCGCGCTCGCCTTCGGCGTGCACATGGTGATGGCGATCGGCGGCGCCGACATGCCGGTCGTGGTGTCGATGCTGAACAGCTACTCGGGCTGGGCGGCGGCGGCGACGGGCTTCATGCTGAGCAATGACCTGTTGATCGTCACCGGCGCGCTCGTCGGCTCCTCGGGCGCGATCCTCTCCTACATCATGTGCCGCGCGATGAACCGCAACTTCATCAGCGTGATCGCCGGCGGCTTCGGCACCGGCGGCGGCTCGAGCGCCGCGGCCGGCAGCAGCCAGCCGCAGGGCGAGGTGCAGCCGATCAGTGCGGAGGAAACGGCCGAGCTGATGCGGAACGCGTCGAAGATCATCTTCGTGCCGGGCTACGGCATGGCGGTCGCGCAGGCCCAGCACACGGTGTTCGAGATCACCAAGGCCCTGCGCGAGCGCGGCATCGACGTGCATTTCGCGATCCACCCCGTCGCGGGCCGCATGCCGGGCCACATGAACGTGCTGCTCGCCGAGGCGAAGGTGCCCTACGACATCGTCGCCGAGATGGACGAGATCAACGACGAGTTCGGCGCGACCGATCTGGCGATGGTGATCGGCGCCAACGACATCGTGAACCCGGCGGCGCAGGAAGATCCGAACAGCCCGATCGCCGGCATGCCGGTGCTCGAAGTGTGGAAGGCCAAGACCTCGATCGTGATGAAGCGCTCGATGGCGAGCGGCTATGCGGGCGTCGACAATCCGCTGTTCTACAAGGAGAACAACCGGATGCTGTTCGGCGATGCGAAGAAGATGCTGGACGAAGTGCTGACCGCCCTGCGGGCGGGCTGAGCGCGCATGGAGGTGTAGATCATGTCCCTGATCCTGACGAGCGAGAGCTTCGCGGAAGGCGAATACCTGAAGAAGGCCCACGTGCTGTCGGCGGCCTACGGCTTCGGCTGCGAGGGCGACAACCTGTCGCCGCAGCTGGCGTGGAGCGGCGCACCGGCGGACACCAAGAGTTTCGCCGTGACCTGCTACGACCCCGACGCGCCGACCGGCAGCGGCTTCTGGCACTGGGTGGTGGCGAACATCCCGGCGAACGTGACTGCACTGCCGCTGGGCGCGGGCGATCCCGCGAGCGGCAAGATGCCGGCCGGCGCGCTCGAAGTGCGCACGGACTTCGGCAAGCCGGGCTACGGCGGCCCCTGCCCGCCGCCGGGCGCGCACGTGCATCGCTACATCTTCACGGTACATGCGGTGAGCATGGCGCAGCTGCCCGTGACGGCCGACACCTCGGCGGCCATCGTCGGCTTCTACCTGAACTTCAACACGCTGGCGAAGGCGAGTTTGATCGGGCTGTTCAAGCGCTGAGCGATGTCCCGGCACGGCGCGCAGCGGTTTTCCGCGCGCCGTGCCAACGATTTTCCGGATTCCGCGGCGCGGTGCGCCGCTCCTTTCGGGCTACGAGCAGAAATCGCCCTGTAGCCCGCAAGGAGCGAAGCGGAATGCGGGCGGCCGCCGGGCGGGCCGGCACGTCCGCCATCGGCCGGCGCGTCTTCGTCCCTGTGACGGACTCTGCGCAGGCGCCGATGCGACTGCGCCATGCCGGGCGCTGCGTCGCCGTGGCTTTCCCGCCCCGCCTGCGCAGCGACGCCGCTCCTCTGGAGCCACACCAATGATCGCTCCCCCCGCGGGACAGCCGGATGGACGCACGATGCGCTTCGCCGAGTTCGTCGCCTTCATCGCGGCCTGCATGGCGTTGAACGCACTGGCGATCGACGTGATGCTGCCCGCGCTGCCGGCAGTGACGGCCGCGTTCGCGCTGGAGGATGCGAATCACGCGCAGGCGGTCGTCGCGATATATCTCGTCGGCATGGGAGTGTCGCAACTCTTCTATGGTCCGCTCTCGGACCGCTACGGGCGTCGCCCCGTGCTGCTCGGCGGGCTCGGCCTGTTCGCGGCAGCGGGCCTGCTGTCGGCGATGAGCACGAGCTTCGATACGCTGTTGTTCGCGCGCTTCGCGCAGGGTCTCGGCGCCGGCGCGCCGCGCGTGATCGCCAGCTCGCTCGCGCGCGATCGGTATGCCGATCGGCAGCTGGGCCGGGTGATGTCGCTGGCGATGACCGTCTTCATGGCGGTGCCGATCCTGGCGCCTTCGATCGGGCAGCTGATCCTCGCGTTCGCACCCTGGCGCTGGACCTTCGGCGCGCTGGTCGTCGGCGGTCTCGTGATGCTGCTGTGGTCGCTGTGGCGACTCGAGGAGACCTTGCCGACGTCGATGCGTCGGCCCCTGTCCGTGCCGGCGGTCATCAGGGCCTACGGGACGACGTTCGGCACGCGCGCGGCGTTCAGCTACATGCTGGCGCTCGGCCTCGTGATCGGCGCGCAGCTGGGCTTCATCATCTCCGCGCAGCGCATCTTCAGCGAGGTCTTCGACGCCGGCGCTGCCTTCGGCCCGCTGTTCGCGCTCGTCGCCTCGGCGATGGCGGTCGCCGCATTCGTCAACTCGCGCCTGGTGCTGCGCTTCGGCATGCGGCGGCTCGCGCTCGCGGGCCTGAGCATCCTGGTGCTGCTGAACCTGGTGCATCTCGCGATCGCCTGGCGCACCGGCGAGCCGCTGTGGGCATTCATGCTCATGCAGATGGGCAGCATGGCGATGTTCGGCTTCCTCGGCGCGAATCTCAGCGCCCTCAGCATCGCACCCTTCGGCCACATGGCCGGCACCGCATCGTCCGCGATCGGCTGGTTCACGACCATGCTCGGCGCCGGGCTCGGCTTCATGGTGGGCCAGGCCTTCGACGGCACCGTCCTGCCCTTGACCGGCGCCTACGCGGCGCTCGGCGCGCTGGCATGGGCGCTGGTGCTGCGGGCGGAGCACCAGCCTCGAGCTGCGGGTCTTTAATCCATATAACTGAGCGTAAATACGCTCCAGTGCGTGTCGATTACCGTCATTCCCGCGCCAGCGGGAATCCACGCCGCACGAGGAGCTCTCCGGCGGGCTATTCTTCTTTTTCCGCGCTGGACGCCGGGGTAGTGCGTGGATGCCCGCTGGCGCGGGCATGACGTCGGAGGTTGCTACACGGGCATGCGCTATCGAACCGCCAGTGGAGTGGATTTACGCTCGGCTATATATAGCCACGGGGGACACGGAGGATGAGATGGATTGGATCTGCGCCGCCGTGACTCCCTCACGACCATGGGCGCCGGCGTCGCGCAAACGCCCATCAATCCCTCTCTTCCTCCGTGGCT
>JBFWSI010000107.1:0-9525 GCA_050248455.1 Gammaproteobacteria bacterium
GCGCCGGTGTCGACGAAGCAGGCAGCGCGCCTCCGGCGTCGCGCCGTGCTGCACTTAAATCACAGCCACCGTGAGGTGGTCCGCTTTCGTCCCGGGACAACCGACGCTTTTTCGCTCACTACGTCGACACGCCCACGCTGGGTGTCCTCATTCTTGCTGTAGCCCGGGTGGAGCGCATGGCACGCAATCCGGGATCGGCAGTGCAGAGCAATGTGGGCAGCGCGCCCGTGCCGCGCGCCGCCCTCAGATCGCAGCCGCGTGCAGCACGCCGGCGTCGCGCAGGGCGGCCACTTCATCCTCGCTGCGCCCGAGCAGTCCGCACAGCACCTCCTGGTTGTGCTCGCCGAGCAAGGGGGCGGCGTAGCCCATGTCGACGGCCCCGCCGGCGAGCTTGATCGGCATGCCGGGAATGGCGAACTTCCCCGCGAGTCGATCCTCGACGGTGCGCACCGTTCCTCGTTCGAGGAAGTGCGGGTGGTGCAGGGTCTCCTCGATTGACAGCACTGGCGCACAGGGAACGTCATGTCCGTCGAGATGCGCGATTGCGTGGGCGACGTCGGGGAAAGTCGCGAGCCAGTCTTCCACCAGGGCGATTACCGCAGCCTTGCGCGCGAGCCGCGCCGCGTCGGTGGCCCACTCGGGATGATCGATCAGATCCTCGCGTGACATGGCGCGGCACAGATCGGGCCAGTGATGCAGGCAGGCCATCAGCACGAGCTCGCCGCCGGCGGCACGGAATACGCCGGCCGGGCAGATGTAACCGAAGTGGCGGCCGCCGCGGGTAGGCTTGAGCGCGCCGTTGCTGCCGCTCGCCTGGTGAACGGCGACCTCGAAGCAGTGGTAGTAGCAGTCCAGCAGGGCGATATCGAGATGCTGGCCGCGGCCGCTGCGCTCGCGTTGGAACAATGCCGCCGCGACGCCGAACGCGGCGTGGACGCCGGTGCCGACGTCGCCCAGCGCCAGACCCGGAATATAAGGCGCCTGATCAGGTTCGCCGATCATCGAGGTCACGCCCGAATAGGCTTGGGCAATGGTGTCGTACCCCGGCTTGTCGGCCAGCGGGCCGCGCTGGCCGAAGGCCGAGATCGAACAGAGGATGATGTCCTCGCGCAGCGCGCGCAGCGCCTCGAAGCCCAGGCCCAGCCCGTTCATCACGCCGGGGCGAAAATTCTCCACCACCACGTCGCAGCGAGGCACCAGCTCGCGGACGATCGCGAGCCCCTCGGGCTTCTTCAGATCGAGGCACAGGCTCTTCTTGTTCAGGTTCTGCTGGACGAAGTAGAGGCTGCGCTCGTTGCGCAGCTTCGAGATCCCGCGCGTCATGTCGCCGCCCGGCGCGGCCTCCACCTTGATGACCTCGGCGCCCATCTCGGCGAACAGGCGCGTGCAGGTCGGGCCGGCGAGCGCCCGTGTGAAATCGAGGATGCGTACGCCGTTCAACAATGGACCGGTCTGTGCAGTCATGCTTCCTCCCGTGCGCTACGCCGTTCAGACATCGAGCTCGATGGTTGCGAGATCCACGGCGGAACCGCCGCCGTCGACGACGAGGGCATGACCCGTCACCATCGAGGCATCGCTCGAGGCGAGAAACGCGCAGACCGCGGCAATCTCCTCCGGCTGCGACACGCGCCGCATCGGGATGTGGCGCGTCGAGCGCGCAAAGGCTTCCTCGACGCTGATGCCGTCGCGCTTCGCGAGGTAGCTCGCAGTGCCGTCGGCGAGGGCGGTCTTCACCCAGCCGGGACAGACCGCGTTTGCACGCACGCCGCGCGGCCCGAGGTCGCGCGCCAGCCAGCGCGCCAGACCGACGATGCCGTGCTTGGCGGCGGTGTAACCGAGGCCACCGACCGGCCCGGCGAAGAGCCCGCCCGTCGACGCAATGAGCACCACCGAGCCCTTGCGCTCGACGAGATGCGGGATGGCTTCGCTGACGAGGTAGTAAGGGCCGCTCAGGTTGACGTCCAGCCCCTGCAGCCATGCCTTGTCGCCCTTGGCCGTCGGCACGCCGCCGCAGACGGCGCCCTGCGTGGCGACGACGGCATCGAGGCCGCCAAACGCTCCGACCGTCTTCGCCACCACCTCGCGCAGGGCCTCGCGCGAAGTGCCGTCGGCCGGCAGGGCGAGGGCGCCGATGTCCCGCGCAAGGATCTCGAGGCCCTCCGCATTGATGTCGGTCACCGCGACCTTGACGCCTTCCGCGGCGAAACGCCGCGCGGTGGCCGAGCCGATCCCGCCGGCGGCGCCGCTGATCAGCGCAGAGCGCGGCATGACACGTCGATAACGATCGTCCATCGGGAACCTCCACGCGCGTCGTTGGTGTGACGCCCGAAGCTAGAGCCGGAACGCGCGCCGGCCAAGCGCAAATTGGAGAAGCGCGAATTCTTCGGACGCGAAGTGCGGATTACGGGATGGGAGGGACGTGCGGGTGGCGAGTGCGGGCGAGAAGCCCTGGACGCGCTTCCCTGACGTCGCCGTCGTTCGATTTACTTTACCGGGAGAGCCTGAAACGACGCAGGACGCTCGACGTTATCTGGAGGTGCTTGCAGCGGATGAGCATGGATGGAGAAATGGCCTCGCCAGCAGGAATCGAACCTGCATCTGGCCCTTAGGAGGGGCCCATTCTATCCGTTGAACTATGGCGAGGTCGGTGCGGGGCATTCTAGCGGTGCGCACGGCGCGACTCACGCGCCGCCCGCCGCGCTCATTTCTTGTCGACCACCTTCGCCCAGGTGTCCTTCAGCGTGACGGTGCGGTTGTACACCGGGCGGCCGGGGCGGTGGTCGACGCGGTCGGCGCAGAAGTAGCCGAGGCGCTCGAACTGGAAGCGCGCTTCGGGCGCGGCGTGGGCGAGCATCGGCTCGAGCTTCGCTTCGCTGACGATGCTCACGGAACGCGGGTTCAGATGCGCGCGGAAGCCCTCGGCTGCCGCCGGATCCTCCACCTCGAAGAGCCGGTCGTAGAGCCGCACTTCGGCGTCCACGGCGTGCGCGGCGGATACCCAGTGGATCGTGCCCTTGACCTGGCGCCCGTCCGGCGCGTTGCCGCCGCGCGTCGCGGGATCGTAGGTGCAGCGGATTTCGACGAGCTCGCCGGCCTCGTTCTTGACGCAGCCCGTGCAGGTCACGAGATAGCCGTAGCGCAAACGCACCTCGCGACCGGGACCGAGGCGGAAGAATTTCTTCGGCGGGTCTTCCATGAAATCCTCGCGCTCGATGTAGAGCTCGCGCGAGAACGGCAGCGTGCGCGTGCCGAAGGCGTCGTCCTTCGGGTGGTTCTGCGCCGTCAGCTCCTCGACCCGGTCTTCCGGATAGTTCTCGATCACGAGCTTCACGGGATCGAGCACCGCCATCACGCGCGGCGCGCTGCGATCGAGCTCCTCGCGCACGCAGTTCTCGAGCACGCCGACGTCGATGATCGTCTGCTTCTTGGTGACGCCGACGCGCTCGCAGAACTCGCGCAGCGCCGCCGGCGGATAGCCGCGCCGGCGCAGGCCCTTCAGCGTCGGCAGGCGCGGATCGTCCCAGCCGGACACCAGGCCCTCGTGCACCAGCGCGTGCAGCTTGCGCTTGCTCGTGATCGTGTAGTTGACCTCGAGGCGCGCGAACTCGTACTGCCGCGGGCGCGAGGGCACGGGCAGCTGCTCGATCACCCAGTCGTAGAGCGGGCGATGATCCTCGAACTCCAGCGTGCACAGCGAGTGCGTGATGTGCTCCAGCGCGTCGGAGAGGGCGTGCGTGTAGTCGTACATCGGGTAGATGTACCACTGGGCGCCCGTGCGGTGGTGCGTCGTCTTGCGGATGCGGTAGAGCGTCGGATCGCGCAGGTTGATGTTCGGCGAGGCCATGTCGATCTTCGCGCGCAGCACGTGGGCGCCGTCGTCGAACTCGCCGGCCCGCATGCGCGCGAACAGCGCGAGGTTCTCCTCGATCGTGCGCGTGCGGTAGGGGCTGTCGCGGCCGGGCTCGGTCAGCGTGCCGCGGTGCTGGCGGATCTCCTCCGCCGACAGGCTGTCGACGTAGGCCTTGCCGGCGCGGATCAGCAGCACGGCGTAGTCGTGGAGCTGCTCGAAGTAGTCGGACGCGTGGTAATAGCGCTCGTCCCAGTCGAAACCGAGCCAGTGCACGTCGTCGGCGATGGCCTGCTCGAACTCCTCGCTCTCCTTCTCCGGATTGGTGTCGTCGAAGCGGAGATTGCAGATCCCGCGGTAATCGCGGGCGATGCCGAAGTTCAGGCAGATCGACTTCGCATGGCCGATGTGCAGGTAGCCGTTCGGTTCGGGCGGGAAGCGGGTGGCTACCCGGGTGTGGCGACCGCTGGCGAGGTCGGCGTCGATGATGTCGCGGATGAAGTTGTTGCGGGCCGGGGGCGTATCCATGGGTCAAGTCGAAGCGACGCGAGGCCGATGTCCTTGCTGCAGTGGGTGAGGCCGGGCATTGTCGCATAGCTCGCCGCGCCGCGGGCCCGGCCCGCCGCCGCGAGGAGCCGGCGCGGCGACGCTTCGATGTTACAATGCCTTACAATGTCTCGGGCCCGGCCTGTCGACCGCCGGCCGCCCCGGAAAACGACGTCCACCGGCACGAGCCAACGGTAGCAAACGGAACACAGTCGAGCATGGCCCAGGGGCAGGAGCGACGGCGCTACGCGCGTATCCCGATGAGTCTGGAAGCGCTGATCTCGGTCAGCGGCCGGCCGCCGATCGCGTGCACCGTCAAGGACTTCTGCGTCGCCGGCATGTTCATCCAGACCGACGAACGCCAGCTCCGCTTCATCAACATGCACGACAAGGCGACGCTGTACTTCGCCCTCGTCGTCGGCGGTGAACGCAAGGATCTCCAGCTCAAGCTGCTCGTCTGCCGCGTGATCGCGAGCGGCATCGGCGTCGCCTTCCACGATCCCGATCCGAAGACGATCGGGATGCTGCAGGGCCTGGCCACGCTCAACGCGCCGCCGCCGTCGCCGAACGAATCGATGTCGGATACGCAGAAGCGCTTCGCGCCGGAGTTCGGGCGCATCCTGCCGCGCCTCTCGGCCCTGGTCGGCTCGACCGCGCAGCTGATGACGGACGAGTTCGTCCGCCAGCTCGGCGACGCCTTCTTCGCCGCCGCGCGCGACGCCAAGACCAATCGCGACTCGACGCTCTTCACCGATGCGCAGTCGGCCCTGCGCCGCCGCGCGGACAACGTGCGCAAGCAGGTGCCCGAGATCCTGGCGCGTGCCGCCGCCATCCTCGGCAATCCGCTCGCCGACCGCGCGACCCCCGCGGAAGTCACCTCGCTGTCGAACCTCTCGCTCGTCGACAAGGACGAGTTCGAGGAATTCCTGTCCGTCTCCGAGGCCGTGTCCGAGCTCGAGAGCCGCTTCAAGGAACCGCTGCACGCGCTGTCGCGCCGCCTCGGCCTGCTCGCGCGCCGCGTGATCGACGACAGCAACAACCCGATCGGCCCGGCCGTCCTCTGCAATGCCTACGCGGAGTCGATGAAAGGCCTGCTCGCGAACAAGGCGAGCAGCGATCTGGCGTACAAGACGCTGCGCCGGGTGCTCGAACCGCATCTCGGCAAGCTCTACGACGCCGTCAACCAGTTGCTCGTCGACAACGGCATCATGCCCGTGCTCGAACAGGAACGGGCCGCCTTCAAGCCGCTGGGCGCGGGGCGCAAGACCAACCCGCCGGTGCCGCCGCTCGAGCGCAGCCAGCAGCCGCGCCTGAGCGATACCCTGAACCCGATCAATCCTGCCGGTCCGCCGCCGGGCCCGTATGAACGCGTCGCGTCCGGTCTGCGCGCCGCCGCGCCCCATGCCCCGGGCAGCGTGCCGATGCCGGGAGCGCCGCCCGGCGCCTACGGTCCGCTGCCGCCGGGCATTCCGCCGATGCCGGCGGGCAGCGTCGCTCCCGCGATGCCGGCGCTGCCGCCGCTCGTCGCCGGCGACGGCGGGCACGGCGCGGGCGGCTACGCTGGGTTCGCCGGCGAAGCGACGTTCAGCGGCTTCGGCTACGGGCCCTCGGTCGCCGTGCTGCCGAGCTTCGAGCAGGCCTACCACACCGCGCAGACGCAGCTCGCGCTGCGCCGCCAGCTCGCGCCGCAATACGCGGCGCCGGCACTGCCGGCCGGTGGGCACTACTACAGCGGCGTGCAGCTCGCCCACGGCCTCACCTCGTTGCAGCACGCGCTGCTCGACGACGCCGAGCCCGAGCTCTTCGACGCCGACTTCATCAAGCAGCGCGTCGAGGCCGCGCTCGCGGCCGACGGACTCGCGGATCATGCGATCGGCCAGGCCGAAAGCGACGCGATCGAGGTCATCGTCAGCCTGTTCCAGGCGTTGCTGCAGGATTCGATGCTCGCGGACTTCGCGAAGGCCCAGCTCAAGCGCCTGCAGCCCTCGGTGCACAAGGGCGCGCTGGTCGACCAGGAGTTCTTCTCCTCGACCCAGCACCCGCTGCGCCAGTTGCTGAACCGAGTGTCGCTGCTGCGCCAGGAGCAGGGCCAGGAAGCGCAGCAGTACATCGCGCGCGTGCGCGGCCTCATCGACAACGTCAACCGCGAGTTCAACGGCGACCACGAGCTGCTGCACCCGATCATCAGCGAGCTCGACGAAATCCTGCGCGACCAGCGCCGCCGCTACGAGGGCAACGTGCAGCAGGTCGTCGCCGGCCTCAACGAGCAGCAGATCGTGCTGCGCGAGCGGCGCGAAAAATCGGGCCTCAAGCCCGGCGAAACGACGGCCTCGCAGCAGGAGCTGCCGCCGGAGTGGAACCGCTGGCTGAATCGCTCGAAGGCGCTGAACGTCGGCGACAAGCTCATCCTGAACGCCAACACGCGGCAGGCGACGCTGGTCACGCTCGCGTGGATCGGCGACGACTACAACCCCTTCGTGTTCGTCGATCAGCGCGGCATGAAGTCCTCGACGCTGACGCTCCAGCAGGTCGCGATGTACCTGCGCCGCGGTCTGCTGAAGCCGCTGCCCGACGACGGCGCGGCGGCCGTCGATCGCGCGCTGTTCGGCGTCGTCAACAAGCTGCACGGCGAAGTCGCCGAGCACGCGAACCACGACGCGCTGACGGGGCTGCTCAACCGCAAGTCCTTCGTGCACGCGGTCGACGACAAGCTGCCTGCCGCCGGCAAGCCCGAGGCCGGCGCGGTACTGTGCCAGCTCGTGCTCGACAACTTGAAAGCCATCAACGATCGCCACGGCGTCGAGGCCGGCGACGGCGTGCTGAAGCGCGTTGCCGAGGCGCTGCAGGCCCGCTACGGCAAGAAGCCCGTGCTGCTCGGCCGCCTCGGCGGCAGCGAGATCGCGGTGTACTGGGAGCGCGGCGGGCTGCAGGCGGCGTACAAGGAAGTGCAGGAGCTGTGCGCGACCTTGAACCTCATCGAGTCGCTGCAGGAAGGCGACGTCATGGCCTTGAAGTCGGCGGCGGGGCTGCTCGCGGTCGAGGACAACCTGACCAAGGCCGAGGATCTGCTGAACGCCGTCGCCGATGCCTGCAACACGGCGCGCGGCATGCCCGACAAGCCGATCTTCATCGCCGGCAGCGACAACCGTCACCGCAAGCAGCTGGAGCAGATGGCCGCCTACGTGTCGAAGGCGGTCGAGCGCGAGCGGCTCGCCCTGCTGTATCAGGAAGTGCGCGCGCTGTCGGCCGCGACCCAGCCGGCCGCCTACGTCGTGGTCAGCGCCGAGGATCGCAACGGCAAGCTCGTGCCGCCGACGCTCTTCAGCCAGGCCGCGGCGACCTCCGAGCGCGCCTACGACGTCGACCTCTGGGCGCTGAAGCACACGCTGGCATGGATGGCGCGCAACGAGGACGACGTCGAGGGTTTCAGCGCCTTCATCGTGCCGCTGTCGCGCGCGGCGCTCGACAGCGAGAGCCTCGCCAACACGATCATCGCCGAGCTGATGCAGACCGCCGTGCCGCCGTCGAAGGTGTGCTTCGAGGTCGCCGACAAGGACGCCGTCGCCAAGCTCGCCGAGACCGCCGATCTGGTCAACACGCTGCGCGAGTTCGGCTGCCAGTTCATCCTCGGCGAGTTCGGCGGCGCGCGCACCAACTACGAATACCTGAAGGAGCTCCCGGTCGACTACGTCTCGATCCAGCAGGATTTCATCACCGACGCGCGCCAGAACCAGAAGGATTTCGCGATGGCGAAATCGATGAACGAGCTGATCCACTTCATGGGCAAGCTCACGATCGCGCGGCAGGCGGGCGACGGCATCGGCGAGCTCGCGAAGGAGCTCGGCATCGATTTCATCCACGACCAGATGCGGGCGACGCGTCTCGTCCTCACGGCGGAAGCATGAGCGAACATCCGGCCAAGATCGGCAAGTACGACGTCATCGACGTGCTCGGACGCGGCGCGATGGGCGTCGTCTACCGCGCCCACGACCCTTACGTCGATCGGCCCGTCGCGATCAAGCTCGCGACGAATGCGGACGCCGACAACGAAGGCGTCGCGCGCCGCCTGTTCATCAACGAGGCGCGCTCGGCCGGCCGGCTCGATCACCAGAACGTGCTGAAGGTCTACGAGGCCGGCGAGGACAACGGCCAGCCGTACATGGTGATGGAGTTCATCGACGGCGGCGACACCCTGCGCAACTACTGCCGCAAGGAGTCCCTGCTGCCGGTGTCGACGGTGATCCGCGTGATCCGCCAGGCGGCGGACGCGCTGGATTACGCGCATCGCAACGGCGTGCTCCACCGCGACATCAAGCCCGCCAACATCATGCTGACGAAGGAAGGCGTCGCGAAGCTCGGCGACTTCGGCATCGCGCGCCGCATGGGCGCGGATCAGACGCAGATCGTCGGCTGGTTCGGCTCGCCGCTGTACATGTCGCCGGAGCAGGCGCGCGACGCCGAGATCACGCCGCAGTCGGATCTCTTCTCGCTGGGCTCGGTGTTCTACGAGATGCTGACCGGCTCGCCGCCGTTCGCCGCGAAGGGCCTGACCGGCCTGATCCAGAAGGTCTGCCACGAAGACCCGGTGCCGCTGATGCAGGTGCGGCCGGATCTGCCGGAGCAGCTGTGGCCGATCGTGCGCAAGCTGCTCGAGAAGGAGGTCAAGCGTCGCTACAAGACCGGCGCCGAGCTCGTCGCCGATCTCGACGGCCTGCTCGGCGACGCGCGCAACCTGCCCCTGATGCTGACCGACGAGCAGAAGCTCGCGAAGCTCGCCGAGCTCGCCTTCTTCCGCGAGTTCGGCAAGAACGAGCTGAAGGAGATCGCCAAGGTGTCGACCTGGCGCCGCCACGACACGGGCCAGGCGATCTTCTCGGAAGGCGACAAGGAGCGCGCGTTCTACGTGATCGCCGACGGCGCGGTCGCGGTGTCGATCAACGGCGTGCGGATCCGCGATCTCGATCCCGGCGACTGCTTCGGCGAGATGGAATACCTCGCCGACGGCGGTCGCAGCGCGACCGTCACGGCGAATCGGGAGACGACCGTCGTGAAGATCGATCGCGACTACAAGGACTGGGCCTCGCTGCCCTGCCAGCTGCGCCTCGGCAAGGCCTTCCAGAACGTCCTCATCG
>JBFWSI010000108.1:0-9518 GCA_050248455.1 Gammaproteobacteria bacterium
CGTGACGGTGGTCGGGTTGCAGATCCTGCTCGGCCGCCAGATCGTCGACGCCGACGTCTCGCGCGACGACTGGCTGAACATGATTACCGCGCTGCTCTGCCTCGACATCGGCTACGTGCGCGGCATCTGCGCGAGCGACGGCGGCGAGCGGCTCGCGACGGGCGTCGGCAACCAGTCCGTGCGGCTCGCAGCGGGCTCGAGCGACGCGGCGCTGATGCCGCTGCACGTCGATCGCGGCAAGCGCTACGTCACCGAGCAGTTCGCGACCGCGCAACCGCTGATCGACACGGCGATGGTGCAGGCCTGCATCGAGCGCACGCGCTTCCCGGTGCCGGACGACGCGTGGTACCAGCAGACCGGTGACTATCCCGGCCTCGTGCGCGGCGCCGATCTCATCGGCCAGCTGTCCGACCCGCGCTATCTGCACAAGCTGTCGGCCGTGTTCTTCGAGTTCGAGGAAATCGGCTTCAACCGCACGACCGGTTATCGCAAGCCGGGCGATCTGCTGAGCGCCTATCCCGCCTTCTTCGAGAAGAATGTGGCACCATTCATCGTCGATGCGGAGCGCTACCTCAAGCAGACGAAGGACGGGCGTGAAATCCTCGCGAGCCTCTACCGCAATCTCGACGTCGCGCGTCAGCCGGACACGGCGCTGGCGCTCGCCCGCGAGGCCTGATCCTTCGCGCATCGGCCGCCGTCCGGCTTACGCGGCATTCCCGGTCGGCACGCTCGGCCGCTTCCTGTTCTCCATCCTCGTTCTGCTGTGCGTCGTGCCCGCGAGCCGGGCGGCGCCGCTCGCCGTCGTCGAAGTCGCACCCGGCGTGTACGTGCATCACGGCACGCACGCGAGCGTCGAGGATCCCGCGCGCGGCGACATCGCGAACATCGGCTTCATCGTCGGCGAACGCTGCGTCGCCGTGATCGACACCGGCGGCAGCCGCGCGACGGGCGTGGCGCTGCGCGCGGCCATCGCCGCGACGACGCCGCTGCCCGTCTGCTACGTGATCAACACGCACGCACATTTCGATCACGTGCTCGGCAACGCCGCTTTCGTCGCCGACGAGCCGCAGTTCGCCGGTCATGCGAATCTCGCCGCCGCGCTGGATGCGAGCCGCGAGTTCTTCGCCGAGCGCTTCGCTGCCGAGCCGGCTCGCGACGTCGTGCTGCCGACGCTGCACGTCGACGGCACGCAGGAGCTCGATCTCGGCGGCCGCAAGCTCGTGCTCGAGGCCGTCGCCGAGGCGCACACGAGCGCCGATCTGACGGTCTACGACGTGAAGACGCGCACGCTGTGGAGCGGCGATCTCGTGTTCATGGAGCGGCTGCCCGTGCTCGACGGCAGCCTGCGCGGCTGGCTCGCATGGATAGACGCGCCGCCGGCGCGGCCGATCGATCGCGTCGTGCCGGGCCACGGCCCCGTGTCCGCGCCCTGGCCCGCGGCGCTGGCGCCCGAACGTGGCTACCTCTCGTCGCTGCTCACCGAAGCCCGCGCCGCCGTGCGCGACGGCCGCTTCCTCGAAGACGTCGCCGCCGCCGCGCGCGCGCATCCCCCCGCAGGCTGGCTGCTCACCGATCCCCACACCCGCAACGCGAGCAAGGCCTTCCGTGAGGTGGAGTGGGAATGAGCGCGCCTCATCCCGGCGTGTCTGCGCCATCTGGCATTCACTGAATCTAGATAGAAGAGCGCAAATACGCTCCACTCGTGTTCGTTTACCGTCATTCCCGCGTAAGCGGGAATCCACGCCTGAGAACGAAGCCTCCGTCGGGCGATTCTTTTTTCCGCGCTGGACGCCGGGGGAGTGCGTGGATGCCCGCTTGCGCGGGCATGACGTCGGAGGTTGCTACACGGGCATACGCTATCGAACAGACAGCGGAGTGGATTTACGCTCAGCTATATAGCCACGGAGGGCACGGAGGACACGGAGAAAGATAAAGGATTGATCGGGAGCAGCCGTGGCGCAGGGAGCCAAATCGGCGCTTGCGTCAATGAAACGCCCCATCGAATTTCTTCTTTCTCCGTGTCCTCCGTGGCTAGATTAACCAGCGCCCGAAGTGGCACAGCCCCCCGGATTCGCTCAGAACTTCGCGCCGAGGCTCGAGCACAGGAAGCGCATCAGCGGTGCGGACTGCGCGAAGTGTTCGGCGGTGAAGTCGACGATGTCGGGCGAGTACAGGAGGCCTTCGTCGAAGTTGCGCACGATGAGGAAGTCCTTGCGCTTCAGATCCTCGACGGCGCGGTGATCGGGCGGGAAGCCGCGCGGCACGCGTTTCATCACCGTGCCGTCGAACTCGAAGGGCGAATCGCCGGCGGTGACACGCTTGGCCGCCTGCCAGGCGCGCGGTCGATCGAGGATGTGCTGGCGGATCTTCGTCGCCGTGTCCGGATCCGGCTGCCAGATCCCGCAGCCGAGAAAGCACTCGTCGAGCCCGATGTGGAAGTAGCAGCCGGGGCCGTGGATGTCGCGAAACGCGTCGTGCCGGAAGTGCATGCCGACGTTGGTCTTGTACGGCCGCTTGTCGTGCGCGAAGCGCGTGTCGCGATAAATCCGCAGCAGCGAGCCACCCATGCGCTTCGGGACGCACAGGAGCCGCGGCGAGAGCCGTGACAGCGGGCGCTCTAGCGCCTGGATGAAATCGAGCGCGGGTTCCAGCACGTCGCGTTCGTACTGTGCCTTGTGCGCCGGGAACCAGTCGCGATTGTTGTTCTGTGACAGCTTGTGCAGGAATTCGAGCGTGCGCGGCGTGAAGCCGCGGAAGCCCGTGGGCTCGGTCAGGGATCGGCGGGCCATGCAGCGTACTCGCGGGTATGGGGACGTGTCAGCCGCGCAGACTATAGCGCGCGGCGAGCGTCGTGAAGGCGGCGAGATCGGCCGCCACGGCGGCGGCGGCGCGACCGAGCTCGGCGCCGACGATGGCCGCGACGCGCGGTGCCGCGACGCGTGCGGCGTCGACGTCCGTGAACAGCGCACGGCAGCGGCGCGCGAGGATGTCCTCGGTGCGCCGCGCGTAATCGAGGCGCACCGCGCGGCGACAGGCTTCTTCGCCGAAGGCCAGGCCGGGCAGCGGCGTGTCGACGTCGGGCGCGGCGACCGGCATGAGCGTCTGCTGCGCGGTGCGCGAGGAGCCGGCAGCGAGGCCGCTGCCGGCGAGGGCGAAATCGATCGTCTCCTCCGCCATGCGCCGGAAGGTCGTCCACTTGCCGCCCGTGATCGTGACGAGGCCGCTGTCGCTGCGCACCAGCACGTGCTCGCGCGACACGCGCGCCGTCGCCTCGCCACCGGTGCCGGCGAGCGGCCGCAGGCCGCAGAACATCGCAGTGACCTCGGCACGCGTCGGCGCCGGCTCGAGATAACGCGCCGCAGTGGCGAGTATCGCGTCGATTTCCGCTGCGCCGGGCATCGGCTCGGCTTCGAAGGCGGCGGTCGCGAGGTCGGTGGTGCCGAGCAGCGTGTGACCCCGCCAGGGGATCGCGAACATCACGCGGCCGTCGTCGACGCGCGGCATCAGGATCGCGGTGTCGCCGCCGAGGAAGCGCGCCGGCACCACGAGGTGGCTGCCGCGACTGAGCTGCAGCGGCACGGCGCGCGCCCGCGGATCCAGCGCCTGCACGGCAGCGGCATTGGCGCCCGTCGCGTTGACGACGCAGCGCGCGGGCACTTCGTGCTCGCGCCCGGTTTCCTCGTCGATGCAGACACCGCCGCCGACGCGCCCCGCACGCAGCAGCAAGCGCGTGAGCGGCGCGTAATTGACGCACAGAGCGCCCTGGGCGCTGGCCGCGCGCAGCACCGCGAACAGCAGCGCCGTGTCGTCGAACTGACCGTCGTAGTAGCGCACGCCGCCGCGGAAGACGCCGCGCCGCAGCCCCGGTACGGCCTGCGCGAGCGCGGTCGCGGAGCACCAGGCCGACGGCGGAAATCGATCGCGACCCGCGAGCAGATCGTAGGCCGCGAGGCCGGCGCGGAACTTGAGCGCTTCGGTCCAGGCCATCACCGGCACCGCGAAGGCCAGCGGCTTGACGAGCGCCGGTGCCTGGCGCGCGAGCAGCTCGCGCTCGGCGAGTGCTTCGCGCACGAGGCCGAGCCGGCCCTGCGCGAGATAGCGCACGCCGCCGTGTATCAGCTTGGTGCTGCGGCTCGACGTGCCGGCGCCGAAGTCGCGCGCCTCGAGCACGCCGACGGTGAGGCCGCGCGAGGCGGCATCCCACGCGATCCCGGCGCCCGTCGCGCCGCCGCCGACGACCAGCACGTCGACGCCGCGCGCCAGGCGCGCCAGCCGTTCCTCGCGTGTCATTCCGCGGCCCGGGCCCATCCTTTCGCGCGGGTCACCGCGGCCTGCCAGCGTGCTGCAAGGGCCGTCGTGTCCAGCGCGAGCGCGTCGGGCGCAATCGGCGTCGCGTCGCGCCAATGCGCGCGCAGGCCGGCCGGATCGGGCCACAGGCCGGCACCGAGGCCGGCGAGGCAGGCGGCGCCGACGGCCGTGTTCTCGAGCTGCGGCGGGCGTTCGAGCGTGAGGCCGAGCAGCCGCGCCTGGATCCGCATCAGCAGATCGTTGCGCGCGGCGCCGCCGTCGACCTTGAGGCTCTTCAACGGCGAGGCGAAGCCGGGGCGCATCGCCTCCAGCACGTCGGTGACCTGCAGCGCGATCGCCTCCAGCGCGGCGCGCGCGATGTGGGCCTTGCCCGTGCCGCGCGTGAGCCCGATCAGGAGGCCGCGCGCGTCCGCATCCCAGTACGGGGCGCCCAGCCCCGTGAAGGCAGGCACCAGCACGACGCCGCCGCTGTCCGGCACCGACGCGGCGAGCGCCTCGACGTCCGCCGCGTGCGCGACGAGACCGAGCTGATCGCGCAGCCACTGCACGGTCGCGCCGCCCATGAAGACACTGCCTTCGAGGGCATAGGTCGTGCGGCCGCCGATCCGCCACGCCGGCGTCGCGAGCAGGCCGGGGCCGGGCGTCGGGCGCGTGTCGCCGGCGTTGACGAGGATGAAGCAGCCCGTGCCGTAGGTGCACTTGGCGTCGCCCGCATCGAAGCACTGCAGGCCGAACAGCGCGGCCTGCTGATCGCCGGCGACGCCGGCGACCGGGCAGTCGAGACCGAAGGCCCGCGTCGTGAACAGCGCCTCGGCCGAGCCGACGACGCGCGGCAAGAGCGCGCGCGGGATCGACCACCGCGCAAGCAGCTCGTCGTCCCAGTCCTCGGTCGCGAGATCGAGCAGCAGCGTGCGCGCGGCATTGCTCAGATCGGTGAGATGCTCCCGGCCGCCGCTCAGCCGCCACATCAGCCAGCTGTCGATGGTGCCGCAGGCCAGTTCGCCGGCTTCGGCGCGCGCGCGCGCGCCGGGGACGTGCTCGAGCAGCCAACGCAGCTTGCTGGCGGAGAAGTAGGGATCGATGACGAGACCGGTCTTGGCGCGGATCGACGGCTCGGCGCCGGCTTCGATCAGCGCGCGGCAGTCGGCCGCCGTGCGCCGGTCCTGCCACACCAGCGCCCGATGCAGCGGCCGGCCGCTGCTGCGCTCCCACAGCAGGACGGTCTCGCGCTGGTTGGTGATGCCGACGGCGGCGACGCTGCGCGCGTCGACCGCGGCCAGCGCTTCGCGCGCACAGGCCTCGACGCTGCGCCAGATCTCCTCCGCGTCGTGCTCGACGAGGCCGGGGGCGGGAAAATGCTGCGTGAACTCACGCTGCGCGCAGGCGAGCACGCGCAGCGTCTCGTCGAAGACGAGCGCACGCGAACTCGTCGTGCCCTGATCGATGGCCAGTACGGTACGCATCGCCGTTCGAGTGTACTTGGGCTAACCAATTTGGGCGATGCTTGCGGAATTTCCGGATTCATAGACTGCCGCTCGCGAAGTGGAGGGGGAGCGGGTTTCACGTCCGGCCGGTGCACCCGATCGGACAGGGGCTTGCTGCCATGTAGAGCGCAGTTCGCTGCGTTCAAGCGCGGCCCGACGTGTACCGGCGCAATGCCGATGCAGGGGCCGCACTTGCACCCCTTTTTTGTACTGCCTGACCTTGGCGCCCGGGGCGACCCGGGCGCATGTTTTGTGTCCGCCCTCGCGCTCGATTTCCTGGCGCTCCCCTCAAACTCCGACCCGCTCGAGCCGATATCCCTGCGTCTGCACCATCGCTCGCGTCCGGCCGCAGAGGGCCGCAGGGGAACAGCGCTTGAACCACCACAGCCATGCCATCGACATGCCGGCCCACGATCGCCATGCGCGGCTCGCGCTCGCGGCGCAAGGGGCGCTCGCCATTGCCGCCGCGCTCGGCGCCGCCGGCCTCGTGCCGAGTCCGGCCATCGTCGTCTGGATCCTCGCTGCGCTCGCGACCACGGCACTGCGCCGGCGCGCCGGCACGCCGGCATGGCTGGTCGGTGGCCTGGTCTGGGGCCTGGGTGCAGCGGCGCTGCTGCAGGCCGCGGCGGGGACGCCGATCGCGGGCACTGCCCTGCTCGCCGCCGGACTCGCGAGCGGGCTCGCAGCCTGCGGCGGGAACGCGACGACGCGCGATCTGCTCGCGTTCGCGCTGGCGGCCGCGTTGCCGCCGGCGGGCCTCGTGCTGGCCGAGGCCGGCGCGGCCGGCGTGGCGGCGGCCGGCATGCTGGCGGTCGGCGTCGCCGGCGCCTGGCTCGCGCAGGCGCGCGATGCCGCACTCGCCGCCGCCCTCGCGCAGGCGCAGGCCCAGCGCAGCGCGCAGGCCATCGAGCTCGAGCGCCTCGACGACGAGGTCCAGCGCCTGCGGCTCGAGACTCGCGCAGCAGGCGAGACGCGGGAAAGCCTCGCCGGCGAATTGACGAACGCGACGCAGGAGCTCGCGGTCCTGCGCAGCAAGGCCGGGGCGCTGTCCAACGTGCTCCAGCGCATCAATCCCTACGACACCGAGACGGGCCTGCTCACCGCAGAGAAGTTCCAGAACGTGATGAACCGCGAGTGGGCGCGCATGCGCCGGCAGGAACTGCCGCTGAGCCTGTTGCTGGTGTCGATCGATCGCTTCGACGAGTTCCGCAACGCGCAGGGCCGGCTCGGCTACGAGGCGGCGCTGCGCCGAATCAGCGACGTGCTGCGCAATGCCGGCAATCGGCCCGGCGACGTCGCGGCGCGGCTCGCGCCGGGGGCCTTTGCGCTGCTGTTCCCGGAAACCGAGCACAAGCACGTCAGCCGGCTCGCCGAAACGGTGCGCACGCGCGTGCGCCAGCTCGGCATCGCACTCGGTGCCCCGGAGCCCGGCAAGGTGCTGACCGCGACCGTCGGCATGGCGACCGTGATCCCCAACAACGACATTGCGCCGGAGACGCTGCGCGAGAGAGTCGAGGCGGCGCTCTACGAAGCGCAGTTCCAGGGCGGCGACCGCAGCGTGCGCTATCGCACGATGGACAGCATCCGCGTCGAGCACTGGGATTCCGAGCAGGAAGGCCAGCTGACCGCCGACGGCGTGCGACACAAGCTCGCCGTGCTCGGCTACGACTCGACGCCGAAGACCTACCGTCCCGGCGAGCAGGCGCCCTCGCGTCGCGTGCCGGTCGACAGCGTCGAAGCGGTCGTCGAAGGCCAGCTGAAGATCATTCTCGAAGGCGAGGCGCGCGTGCTGCAGCCGGGCGACCTGCTGTTCATCCCGAAAGGCCTCGTGACCAGCGTCGAGGTCGTCGGCCAGCGCCCCGTGCTGTGCCTGGAGGCAATACGCGCATGAGCGCGGAATCCGGGGCTTTTCGCCAGTTCATGCGTTGAAGGAATCTATATAACTGAGCGTAAATGCGCTCCACTGCGTGCTGTTTACCGTCATTCCCGCGCCAGCGGGAATCCACGCCTGATGAGGAGCTCTCCGTCGGGCGATTCTCCTTTTCCGCGCTGGACGCCGGGAGAGTGCGTGGATGCCCGCTGGCGCGGGCATGACGGGGGAGGTTTCTACACGGGCATACGCTATCGAAACGCCGGTGGAGCGTATTTACGCTCAGCTACATAGATTAATCGGCATATCGGCAACCGCCGACCTACGGGATCCGCGTCGAGAGGAGGCGGGCTCCCGGCGAGCGCTTATACTTGCGCGGCCATGCGACTCAACAAATATCTCGGCGACAGCGGTCATTGCTCGCGGCGTGAAGCGGATGCGCTGATCGCGGCCGGTCGCGTCACGGTCAACGGCGCCACGGCCGAGATCGGCACGCAGGTCGCCGACGGCGACGAGGTGCGCATCGACGGCGAGCTGCTCGCCGGCCACGAACGGCCCGGGCAGCGCGCGCGCATCTATCTCGCGCTCAACAAGCCGGTCGGGATCACCTGCACCACCGATCGGCGCGTCGAGGACAACATCGTCGACTTCGTCGATCATCCCGAGCGCATCTTTCCGATCGGCCGGCTCGATCGGAATTCCGAAGGACTGATCCTGCTGACCAGCGACGGCGACATCGTCAATCGCATCCTGCGCGCGGAGAACAAGCTCGAGAAGGAGTACATCGTAGTCGTCGACAAGGCGATCACGCCGGCCTTCCTGGCCGGCATGGCGCGCGGCGTGCGCATCCATCACACGACGACGCTGCCGTGTCGTCTCTACCGCATCAATCGCTTTACCTTCGGCATCATCCTCGTGCAGGGCCTGAACCGGCAGATCCGGCTGATGTGCGAAGCCTTCGACTACCACGTGCGCCAGCTTTGCCGCATCCGCATCGGCAGCATCCGCCTCGACCACCTGAAGCCGGGCCGCTGGCGCAAGCTCGCCCCGACCGAGGTGCAGGCGCTGCTCGCGTCGGCCGGCCGTGCGCTGCCGCCCGCCGGAAAACGCGACGCCGCCGCAGCGGCACGGCCGGCGGTCAAGCCTGCACGTAGGCGCGGGGCCGGAGCGTCCTGACCGGGCGCGCCGCGGCTGTTACGCTGCGCGTCGTGCTCATGTCCAACCGTCAGCAAGGCAGGGAGCGCCGCCACATCGTGCGCCCGAGCCCAGGAGTCTGCGCCCATGAAATTCGGCACCATGCTCTATTCCACCGACTACGCGATGCGCCCGGACGACTTCGCCGTCGCTTCCGAACAGCGCGGCTTCGACTCCGTGTGGTACCCCGAGCACACGCACATCCCGGCCAGCCGACGCACGCCGTTTCCCGGCGGCGGCGATCTGCCGCAGGAGTACTGGCATCTTCACGACCCCTTCGTCGCGCTGACGGCGGCGGCGATCGCGACGAAGACGATCAAGGTCGCGACCGGCGTATGTCTGATCACCGAGCGCGATCCGATCGTCACCGCAAAGGAAGTGGCCTCGCTCGACATGCTGTCGAACGGTCGCTTCCTGTTCGGCATCGGCGCGGGCTGGAACGCGGAGGAGATGGAGAATCACGGCACGGCCTTCGCCGAGCGCTGGAAAGTGCTCGAAGAACGCATCGCGGCGATGAAGGCCTGCTGGACCCAGGTGCAGTCCAGCCACCACGGCAAGCACGTGAACTTCGATCCGATCTGGTCGTATCCGAAACCGGTGCAGAAGCCGCATCCGCCGATCGTCATGGGCGCGGCCTCGCCGTGGGGTCGCGAGCGCGTCGC
>JBFWSI010000109.1:0-9419 GCA_050248455.1 Gammaproteobacteria bacterium
CGGTGTCAGCGCGTCGGGAAACGTCTGCCCGAGCAGACTGAGCGCCGCGTGCGGCGCCGGCGGCGCTGCGACCAGCGGCAGCGCCACCTGCGCCGGGGAGTGCTCGCCGGCGTGGCGCGCCGAGAGCTCGGCGAGGCGCTCGCGCGCCCGCGCGATCACCTCGCGCGGCACCCCGGCGAGCAGCGCGACCGCGAGGCCGAAGCTCTGGTTGGCGGGACCTTCGCGCACCGCGTGCAGGAAGACCACGCGTTCATCGTGCTCGACGGCGTCCATGCGCACGTTGGCAACCGCGGGCAGCTCCTGCGCCAGCGCCGTGAGCTCGAAGTAGTGCGTCGCGAACAGCGTGAAGGAGCCGTTGACGCGCGCGAGGTGCTCGGCTGCGGCCCATGCGAGCGACATGCCGTCGAAGGTGCTGGTGCCGCGTCCGATCTCGTCGATCAGCACGAGGCTCGCGCGCGTCGCATTGCGCAGGATCGCGGCCGTCTCCGTCATCTCGACCATGAAGGTGCTCTGGCCGCGGCTCAGCTGATCCGAGGCGCCGATGCGCGAGAAGATCACGTCGAGCGGGCCGAAACAGGCGTGGGCCGCGGGCACGAAGCTGCCGACGTGCGCGAGGATCGCGATCAGCGCGGTCTGCCGCATGTAGGTCGACTTGCCGCCCATGTTCGGCCCCGTGATCACCAGCATGCGCCGCCTGTCGTCGAGCAGCAGATCGTTGGCGACGAAGGGTGTCTCGACGATGCGTTCGACGACGGGATGGCGGCCCTGCCGGATCTCGATGCCGGGCTCGGCGACGAAGGACGGCGCCTGGAACTGCAGGGTCTCGGCGCGCTCCGCGAAGGCCGCGAGCACGTCGATCTCGGCGAGCGCGCCCGCCGCGTCCTGCAATGCATGCAGCCGGCCGGCGAGCTCGGCGAGCAGCGCCTCGTACAGCTGGCGCTCGCGCAGGCCCGCCTGTTCGTGCGCGCGGAGGATCTTGGTCTCGAAGGCCTTCAGCTCCGGCGTGACGTAGCGTTCCGCGCTCTTCAGCGTCTGGCGCCTCACGTAGTCGGCCGGCACCGCGTCGCCACGGCTGCGACCGAGCTCGATGTAGTAGCCGTGCACGCGGTTGTAGCCGACCTTCAAGGTCGGGATGCCGACGCGTGCGCGTTCGCGCTGTTCGAGCTCGAGGAGGAAGCTGTCGGCGTCTTCGGCCATGCGCCGCAGCTCGTCGAGCTCGGCATCGTGGCCGGGCGCGATCGCGCCGCCGTCGCGCAGCAGCGCCGGCGGCGATTCGGCGAGCGCGCGCAGCAGCAGGGCATGCGCCGCGCCGTGCTCGCCGCACTGCGCGTGCAGGCCCTGCAGCTTCGGGCTGTCGAGGTGCTCGAGCACGTCGCGCAGCGTGGGCAGGAGGCCCAGCGTATGGCGCAGCTGCGCGAGCTCGCGCGGCCGCGCGCTGCCCAGCGCGATACGCGTGGCGATGCGCTCGACGTCGCAGACTTCCTTCAGCCGCGCGCGCAGCGCATCCAATGCGGTGCTGGCGATAAGCGTGTCGACCGCCTGCACGCGCAGGCGCAGCTCCGCGTGATCGCGCCGCGGCTGCCCCAGCCAGCGCCGCAGCAGGCGGCCGCCCATCGCGGTCGCCGTGGTATCCATCAGCTCGACCAGCGTATGCCGTTCGTCGCCGTCGGGGCCGATCGCGAGCTCGAGATGCCGGCGCGTCGCGGGATCGAGGCCGATGCAGGCGTCGGCCTGTTCGAGCTGGAAGCGCTGCAGATGCGGCGGTCGGCCGCAGTGGGTTTCCTCGCAGTAGAGCAGCAGCGCACCGAGCGCCGCGAGCAGCGGCTCGTCGCTATCGACGCCCAGGGCCCCGGCGCTCGCGACGCCGAAGTACTCGAGTACGCGTCGCGCCGCCGCCTTGCGCTCGAAATGCCAGGGCGGCCGGCGCTGCACGCGCAGTACGCCGCGATCTCCGCCGCCGTCGTCGCTGCTGACGAGAAGCTCGGCCGGCCGCAGCCGCGCGAGCTGGGCGGCGAGGGCGATCTCGTCGCGCAGCTTCATGCCGCGGCAGCGGCCGCTGGCGGCGTCCAGCCAGGCGAGCCCGATGCGCGTCGAGCGGCCGGTGCCGTCGACGTGGAGCGCGGCGAGCAAGGTCTCGCTGCGCTCGGCCAGCAGCGCGTCGTCGGTGACGGTGCCGGGCGTCAGGATGCGCGTCACGCGCCGCTCGACCGGGCCTTTCGAAGTTGCCGGATCGCCGATCTGCTCGCAGATCGCCACCGACTCGCCGAGCTTCAGGAGGCGCGCGAGATAGGGATCGACCGCGTGCGCCGGCACGCCTGCCATCGGAATGCGCTCGCCGCCGCTCTCGCCGCGGCTCGTCAGCGTGATGTCGAGCAATCGCGCGGCGCGCTTCGCATCGTCGAAGAACAGCTCGTAGAAATCGCCCATGCGGTAGAACAGCAGGCGATCGGGATAGTCGGCCTTGATGCCGAGGTACTGCGCCATCGACGGCGTATGGCGCACGACGCCGGTGCTCGGCCCGGGCTCGTTCGGCGGGCGCTCGTTCACGGGCTCGCGGGCTCGGGACCGATCGCGTCGTCGAGGATGTCGCGCAGGCGGCGCGCGCGATCGTCGAGCGCGGCGTCGTGGGGCTCGGAGCCCTTGCTGACGCGCTCGAAGCTCTGATCGGCCTGGTGCAGGCGGACCACGCCGAGGTTGTGCCAGGCCTTCGCATGGCCCGGCGCGCGGCGCAGGCACTGCTCGTAGGCCTGGGCCGCGAAGTCGTAGCGCGCGGTCCGGAAGTAGACGTTGCCGAGCTTGAACCACGGTTCGGCATCGCCGCGCGCGGCCTGCGCGGCGGCGAGGAAGGCGGTCTCGGCGCCGGCCCAGTCCTCCTTTGCATAGGCGTCCTCGCCGCGGGTCAGCGCCGCCTCGGCGCTGACGGGGGCCGCCGCGGCCGGCGTGGCGACCGCGGCCCCAGGGTCGGCGTCGCGATGCGCGCAGGCGGCGAGCGTCACGGCGGCGAGCAGCGCCAGCGCGACGGACGCAGGGCGGGCAAGTCGAAGTAGCGCGAGCGGCGGCGCGGGCATGGGCTGCGATGGTCATCCGGGGCCGGGGCGGCCAATATAGCAGCCGGTCGGCGGCGGGTGGGGCGCTTGAAAGCGCGCAGCGGCGCCCCCAAATCCCGCAATCGACGCGCGTGTGCCGCTGCCGGCGCGCGCGCGTGGCCGACCCGATCACGCAACCCGATGCACAGCCCATACACAGAGCCCACACTCATGAGTACGTCGACCCAGCAGGAAACGCTCGGCTTCCAGTCCGAGGTCAAGCAGCTTCTCGATCTCGTCATCAATTCCCTCTACAGCAATCGCGACATCTTCCTGCGCGAGCTGATCTCCAATGCCTCCGACGCCATCGAGAAACTGCGCTTCGCGGCGCTGTCGAACGAGGCGCTGTACGACGGCGACGCCGAGATGTTCATCGACATCGACTTCGATCGCGACGCCGCCACGCTGACGATACGCGACAACGGCATCGGCATGACGCGCGAGGAGGCCGTCACGCACCTCGGCACGATCGCGAAGTCGGGGACCAAGGAATTCTTCGGCGCGCTGTCCGGCGATGCGCGGCAGGATTCACAGCTGATCGGCCAGTTCGGCGTCGGCTTCTACGCCGCATTCATCGTCGCCGACAAGGTCACCGTGTATTCGCGCAAGGCCGGCACGCCGCCCGAAGCCGGCGTGCGCTGGGAATCGGCCGGTCGCGGCGAGTTCACGGTCGAGAACTGGCAGCGCCCGACACGCGGCACCGAGATCGTGCTGCACCTGAAGGAAGAGGCGAAGGAGTACGCCGACGGCTGGCGCCTGCGCGCGCTGATCAAGAAATACTCCGATCACATCTCGACGCCGATCCGGTTGCCGCAGGAAGGTGACGAGAAAGACGCCCGCGAGACGGTCAACTCGGCGACCGCGCTGTGGCTGCGCGCGAAGCAGGACATCGGCGACGACGACTACAAGGGCTTCTACAAGCACATCGCGCACGACTTCGACGATCCTTTGACCTGGGTCCACACCAAGGCCGAGGGCAAGCTCGAATACACGACGCTGTTCTATATCCCGTCGCGGGCGCCCTTCGATCTGTTCGAGCGCGAGTCCAAGCGCGGCATCCAGCTCTACGTGCAGCGCGTGTTCATCATGGAGGACAGCGAGCAGCTGCTGCCGCGCTACCTGCGCTTCGTGCGCGGCATCGTCGACACGCGCGATCTGCCGCTGAACGTCTCGCGCGAGCTGCTGCAGCGGAACAAGGCGATCGACACCATCCGCGCGGCCTCGGTGAAAAAGATCCTGGGCCTCGTCGAGACGCTCGCCGCCGGCGAGGACTATGCGAAGTTCTGGGCGCCGTTCGGGCGCGTGCTGAAGGAAGGCGTGATCGAGGACGCGGCGAATCGCGAGCGCATCGCGAAGCTGCTGCGCTTCTCCAGCACGCACGACGAGTCCGCGACGCCGGCGGTGTCGCTCGAGGCCTACGTCGGGCGCATGAAGGAAGGACAGAAGGCAATCTACTACCTGACGGCCGACAGCCACGCGACGGCGAAATCGAGCCCGCACCTCGAGGTCTTCCGCGCGCGCGGCATCGAGGTGCTGCTGCTGTCCGAGCCCGTCGACGAATGGCTGGTCACGCACTTGACCGAGTTCGACGGCAAGCCGCTGAAGTCCGTCAGCGCCGGCAAGCTCGAGCTGCCGGGCGACGAGGCGCAGAAGGACGAAGAAGCGGAAGAACAGCATCCGCTGGTCGAACGGCTCGCGAAGGCGCTGGCCGGCAAGGCGGCGTCGGTGCGCAAATCGACGCGCCTCACCGATTCGCCGGCCTGCCTCGTCGGCGAGGAGTTCGGCATGAGCGCGAACCTGCAGCGCATCCTGCGCGCGGCGGGCCAGGAAGTGCCGCCCGAGCAGCGCGTGCTGGAGGTCAACCTGGGCCATCCGCTGCTGCAGCGGCTCGATGGCGAACAGGACGAGGACCGCTTCGCCGAGCTCGCGCTCGTGCTGTTCGAACAGGCCGTGCTCGCCGAGGGCGGGCGGCTCGAAGATCCGGCCGCCTTCGTCGGCCGCGTGAATCGCCTGCTCGCCGCCGCCGCCGCGGCCTGATCGTGCCGCCGCGGATCGCGACCGCGCGCCGTCTCGTGCTCGATGCCGAGCGGCGCTTCAAGCGGGCACGCCTGCATTTCGGCCACGGCACCGACAATGCGCGCGACGAGGCGGTGTTTCTGGTCTTCCATGCGCTGGAGCTGCCCTTCGACGTCGACGATGCGACGCTCGATCGGGCGCTGACCGCCGACGCCGCGGCGCGCGTCGAGACCTTGATCGCCGAGCGTATCGCGACGCGTCGGCCGGCGGCCTACCTGACGGGCCGCATGTGGTTCGCCGGGCACGAGTTCCGCGTCGACGAGCACGTGTTGATCCCGCGCTCGCCGATCGGCGAGCTGATCGGCGAGCGTTTCGCGCCGTGGATCGATCCGGCCCACGTCCAGCGCGTGCTCGACGTCGGCACCGGCAGCGGCTGCATCGCGATCGCGACCGCGCTGGCGCTGCCGCACTGTACCGTCGACGCGACCGACGTCTCGGCCGCGGCGCTGGCCGTCGCCCGCGACAATGCGCTGCGTCTCGGCGTCGCCGAGCGCGTGCGCTTTCAGCTCGCCGATATCTTTCCCGAGGCCGGCGGGCCCTGGGATCTCGTGCTCGCGAACCCGCCCTACGTGCCGCAGGCGGAATACGAGGAACTGCCCGAAGAATATCTGCGCGAGCCGGCCGCGGCGCTGGTCGCCGGCGAAGACGGGCTCGACGTCGTGCGCCGTCTGCTCGCCGGCCTGCCCGCGCGCATGAGCGCAGACGCGGTGCTCGTGATGGACACCGGCGCGACTTCGGACGCGCTTGCCGCCGCCTTCCCGCAGCTGCCCTTCACCTGGGTCGAGCTCGAACACGGCGGCGACGGCATCTCGGTGCTGACGAAGCGCGAGCTCACGGGCGGCTGATTCCGCAACGTGCGACGGGCGCGCCCGCGCACTACACTGTGCGCGCCATGTCAGGGAACACCTTCGGAACGCTCTTCACCGTCACCAGCGCCGGCGAAAGCCACGGCGCCGGCTATCTCGGCATCGTCGACGGCTGCCCCCCCGGGCTCGCGCTCTGCGAGGCCGATCTGCAGCGCGATCTCGATCGCCGCAAGCCCGGCCAGTCGCGGCACACGACGCAGCGGCGCGAGGCCGATGCGGTGCGCATCATGTCGGGCGTGTTCGAGGGTCGCACCACGGGCACGCCGATCGGCCTCGTGATCGAGAACACCGATCAGAAGTCGAAGGACTACGCCGCGATCCAGGACGCCTTCCGTCCCGGCCACGCCGATTACACCTATCTGCACAAGTACGGCCTGCGCGATCACCGCGGCGGCGGCCGCGCGTCTGCGCGCGAGACCTGCGTGCGCGTCGCCGCGGCCGGCATCGCGAAGAAGTGGCTGCGCGAGCGCTACGGCGTCGTCGTGCGCGGTTATCTCGCGCAGCTCGGCCCGCATCTGCTCGACTGCGTCGATCTCGACGCCGTCGACGGCAATCCGTTCTTCTGCGCCGATCCCGCGCGGGTGCCCGAGCTCGAAGCCTACATGGACGCGCTGCGCAAGTCGGGGGATTCGGTCGGCGCCCGCGTCACGGTGATCGCGAGCGGCGCGCCGCCGGGCTGGGGCGAGCCCGTATTCGATCGGCTCGATGCCGACATCGCGAAGGCGATGATGGGCATCAACGCGGTCAAGGGCGTCGAGATCGGCGACGGCTTCCGCGCCGCGGGCCAGCACGGCACCGAGCATCGCGACGAGCTGACGCCCTCGGGCTTCACGTCGAACCACGCCGGCGGCATCCTCGGCGGCCTGTCGACGGGGCAGGACATCGTCGTCGGCATCGCGCTGAAGCCGACTTCGAGCATTCGGCTGCCCGGCCATACGATCGACAGCCACGGCGCGGCGAGCGAGCTCGTGACGCTCGGGCGCCACGATCCCTGCGTCGGCATCCGTGCGACGCCGATCGCCGAGGCGATGCTCGCGCTGGTGCTGATGGATCACGCGCTGCGCCACCGCGCGCAGAACGCGGACGTCCGGCACGGCGTGCCGGACATCGAGCGCCACCGCTGACGGTGAGCTGGACGGCGCCCGCCGATCCTGCCGGCGACGCAGGCGCGTCGGCAGCGCTGCGCGAGCTCGCGGAGCGCATCCGCGCGACCGCCGACGCGGGCAGTCCGCTCGCAATCGTCGGCGGTGGCACCAAGGCGTTTTTGCTCGAACCGCTCGCAGGCTCGCCGCTCGCGATGAGCAGCTATCGCGGCGTGCTCGCCTACGAACCGGCCGAGCTCGTGATCGAGGCGCGGGCCGGTACGCCGCTCGCCGAGATCGAAGCCCTGCTCGCCGCGCACGGCCAGCGGCTCGCCTGCGAGCCGCCGCGCTGCGGCCCGGGCTCGACGATCGGCGGCGTCGTCGCTGCCGGTTTCTCCGGGCCGGCGCGACCCTGGGCCGGCGCGCTGCGCGATCACGTGCTCGGCGTGCGCCTGCTGTCGCCGGCCGGTGAGCTGCTGCGCTTCGGCGGCCGCGTGATGAAGAACGTCGCCGGCTACGACGTGTCGCGCCTCGTCTGCGGTGCCTGGGGCACGCTCGGGCCGATCGCGACGGTCGCGCTGCGCGTCGCGCCCCGTCCGGAACGAAGCCTGACGCTGACCTGGTCGCTGGCGGCGAACGAAGCCCGGCGCCGCATGCTCGCGCTTGCCCGCGAGGCCTGGCCGCTCGCCGGCCTCGCCTACGACGGCGAGCGACTGCGCGTGCGCCTCGCCGGCGCGGCCGCGGCGATCGACGAGGCGCTGTCGCGTCTCGGTCCCGCGGCGATCGACGAAGACGAGGCGTGGTGGGAGGCGCTGCGCGATCTGCGCATCGCGGGCTGCGAGCCCGGTCGTCGGCTGTGGCGCCTGTCGATGCCGCCGGCGGCGACGCTCGATGCGCGACCGCTGCGCGAAATCCTCGACTGGGGCGGCGCGCAGCGCTGGTGGTCGGGGGATGTCCTGCCCGCCGCGGAGATCCATGCGCGCGTGCAGGCGGCGGTCGGGGCGCAGGGATACGCCGTGCCGATGTTCGCGGCCGGGCTCGCCGAGCAGCCGCCGCTGTCCGCCGTGCAGCGCGCGCTGCAGACGCGCCTCCGGGCGGCCTTCGATCCCGGCCGCCTCTTCAACCGCGACTGCAGTCGCGTCGCCGGCTGAGCATGCGCGCACGCCTGCGACAGGAGGTGCTCGCGACGCGCGAAGGCCGCGAAGCGGAAGCGATCCTGCGCAGCTGCGTCCACTGCGGCTTCTGCAACGCGACCTGTCCCACCTATCAGCTGCTCGGCGATGAACGCGACGGGCCGCGCGGCCGCATCTATCAGATCAAGTCGCTGCTCGAGGGACTGCCCGTCACGGCCGAGACCGCGACGCATCTGGATCGCTGCCTCACCTGCCGCGCCTGTGAGACGACCTGTCCGTCCGGCGTGCAGTACGGGCGACTCGTCGACTACGCGCGACCGCTGATCGAGGAGACGGTGCCGCGCGCGCCGCGCACGCGCCTCGCGCGCTGGCTGCTGCGCAAGCTCGTGCCCTCGCCGTTCTTCGCGCCGCTGCTCGCCGCCGGTCGCGCGCTGCGTGTGGTGCTGCCGCGCGCACTCGCAGCGCACGTGCCGCCGTCGCGCGCGGCGGGCGCATGGCCGGCGCCGCGCCACGCGTCGCGCTGGATCGCCTTCGACGGCTGCGTGCAGGAAGCCGCGCGCCCTTCGATCAACGCAGCGGCCGCGCGGGTTTTCGATCGCGCGGGCCTGTCGCTCGTACGCGGCCGGGGCGCCGGCTGCTGCGGCGCGCTCGCCCATCATCTCGGCGCGCACGACGAAGCGCTGGCCTGCGCCCGGCGCAACGTCGAGGCCTGGACCCCGGCGCTGGACGCCGGCGCCGCCGGTATCTTCTGCGCCTCCAGCGGCTGCTCGACGATGTTGAAGGACTACGGACGCCTGCTCGCCGACGATCCCGACTATGCCGTCCGCGCGCAGCGCGTGGCCGCGCAAGTCCGCGATTCCACCGAGTTCGGCGCCGAGCTCGCGCTGGGCGGCGCGAAGGGCCCGCGCGTCGCGGTCCAGGCGCCGTGCTCGGTGCAGCACGGCTTGCAAGGTGCCGGCAGGCTCGAGGCCGCATTGCAAGCCGCGGGCTGCAGCGTGCAGACGCCGGCCGAAGCCCATCTGTGCTGCGGCTCGGCCGGCAGCTATTCGCTGCTGCAGCCCGCGCTGTCGGCGGCCCTGCGCGAACGCAAGCTCGGCCATCTCAGGGCCGGCGATCCGGCCGTGATCGCGACGGCGAACATCGGCTGCCTGCTGCATCTCGAAGCCGCGACCGAGC
>JBFWSI010000110.1:0-9392 GCA_050248455.1 Gammaproteobacteria bacterium
CGCGCACGCTGAACCCGCGGCTCGCCAGTGCATTGCAGATCATGATCGACGGCCCGATCGGCGCGGCGGCCTTCAACAACGAGTTCGGACGGCCGGCGCTCGGCGGCTACTTCCGCCCCTTCGAGATCGTCGACGACGGCGAGCGGCGCGGCTATGACAAGCCGATCATGCTCGCCGGCGGCGTCGGCAACATCCGGCGCGAGCACGTCGAGAAGGGCCGGCTCGAGCCCGGCGACTGCATCGTCGTGCTCGGCGGCCCGGCGATGCTGATCGGCCTCGGCGGCGGCGCGGCCTCGTCGGTGCGCGGCGGCGACGGCGACGCGGAGCTCGACTATGCGTCGGTCCAGCGCGACAACGCCGAGATGGAGCGCCGCGCGCAGGAAGTGATCGACGCCTGCTGGGCGCTGGGCGAGCGCAATCCGATCGTCGCGATCCACGACGTCGGCGCCGGCGGCCTGTCGAACGCGATCCCCGAATTGCTGAACGATTCGGCGCGCGGCGGCAAGCTCGCGCTGCGCGCGATCCCGAACGCCGATCCCGCGATGTCGCCGCTGGAGATCTGGTGCAACGAAGCGCAGGAGCGCTACGTGCTGGGGCTGCGGCCTGCGGATCTGCCGGCCTTCGAGGCGCTGTGTGCGCGCGAACGCTGTCCGATGGCGATGGTCGGCACCGCGACGGCGGAGCGCCATCTGTCGCTGTGGGACGACTGGTGCAATGAGGCGGTGATCGATCTGCCGATGGACGTGATCTTCGGCAAGCCGCCGCGCATGTTCCGCGACGTCGCGAGCCTGTCCACGCCGGCACGTGATTTCACGCCGGCGCTGGATCTCGCCGAAGCCGCGCGCCGCGTGCTGCGCTTTCCGGCGGTCGCCGACAAGCGCTTCCTGATCACGATCGGCGATCGCAGCGTCGGCGGACTGTCGGTGCGCGACCAGATGATCGGTCCGTGGCAGGTCCCCGTCGCCGACTGCGCGGTGACCTCGGCCGATTTCTTCGGCGTGACCGGCGAAGCCTTCGCGATCGGCGAACGCACGCCGCTCGCGCTGCTCGATGCCGCCGCGAGCGCGCGCATGGCGATCGGTGAGGCGCTGACGAATCTCGTCGCGGCGCGCATCAAGCGCCTCGAGGACGTCGTGCTGTCCGCGAACTGGATGGCGGCGGCGGGGCATCCCGGCGAAGACGCCCGGCTCTATGCCGCCGTGGCGGCCGCGAGCACGCTGTGCCGCGCGCTCGGGATCTGCATTCCGGTCGGCAAGGACTCGATGTCGATGAAGTCGCGCTGGCAGGCCGACGGCGTCGAGCACGCCGTGACCGCGCCGGTGTCGCTGATCGCGACAGCCTTCGCGCCGGTGGTCGACGTCACGCGCTCGCTGACGCCGCAGCTCGCGCAGCCCTTAGAGGCGACGGCGCTGCTGCTGGTCGATCTCGGACGCGGCCGCCGGCGCCTCGGCGGCTCCGTCTACGGCCAGGTGCAGGGCCTGCTCGGCAGCGACGCGCCGGACGTCGATGCACCCGATGCGCTGCGCGAGGCCTTCGTCGTCACGCAGATCCTGAACGAGACGGGCTATCTGCTCGCGCTGCACGACCGCGCCGATGGCGGCCTGCTCGCGACGCTCGCCGAGATGGCCTTCGCCGCGCGCTGCGGTCTCGACGTCGAGCTCGACGCGCTCGGCGCCGACGCAGGCGCGGCGCTGTTCAACGAGGAGCTCGGCCTGGTGCTGCAGGTCGCCGAGTCCGACGTCGCGGCGGTCCTCGCGCAGTTCGAGACGGGCCCGCTCGCCGGGCACGTGCATCGCATCGGCCGTCCCTGCGCCGAGCCGCGCGTACGCGTGCAGCACCGCGGGCAGACACTGCTCGACGAGGATCTCTACGCCTGGCTGCGCGAATGGTCGACGCCGTCGCACGCGATCCAGCGCCTGCGCGACAATCCCGAATGTGCCGACGAGGAGCTCGCGCGAACGCTCGCGCCGGACGCGCGCGGGCTCTATCTCGAGCTGCCGCCCGCGCTCGCGCCGCTCGCCGCGCCGGCGGTCACGCTGAAGCGGCCGCGCGTGGCGATCCTGCGCGAGCAGGGCGTCAACGGGCAGCGCGAGATGGCCGCCGCCTTCACCCATGCGGGCTTCGACGCCTTCGATCTGCACATGTCGGAAATCCTCGCCGGCAGTCGCGATCTCGCCGACTTCGACGGCCTCGTCGCCTGCGGCGGATTCTCCTACGGCGACGTGCTCGGCGCCGGCAGCGGCTGGGCGAAGTCGATTCTCTATCACGCGCGGGCGCGCGAAATCTTCGCCGCGTTCTTCGCGCGTCCGAACACCTTCACGCTCGGCGTCTGCAACGGCTGCCAGATGCTGTCGCAGCTGAAAGAGATCATCCCCGGCGCCGCGCACTGGCCGCGCTTCCTGCGCAATCGCAGCGAGCAGTTCGAGGCGCGGCTCGTGATGGCGGAGGTGCTGCCGTCGCCGTCGCTGTTCCTCGCCGGCCTCGCCGGCCTGCGCGCGCCGCTGGTCGCCTCGCACGGCGAGGGCCGCGCCTCGTTCACGAACGCCGAGCAACGCGCCTGCCTGCGCTACATCGACGACGCCGGCGCAGCGGCGACGCGCTATCCGCAGAATCCGAACGGCTCACCGGAAGGTCTCGCCGGCCTCACCACCGACGACGGCCGCGCGACCATCGTGATGCCGCATCCCGAACGCGCATACCTGACGAAGCAGCTCTCCTGGCTCGCCCCCGCATGGCATGACTTCGAATCGCCGTGGTTCCGCATGTTCGCGAATGCGCGGCGCGCGGTGGGCTGAACGGTCTTGTCGACCTGGTAGCCCAGCTGGAAAGCCATTGAATTTGCGCTTCGCGCTGCCACGGAGAACACGTTGTTGTTCGGAGCATTGCAGTGCAGGGGCCAATGGTCATGATCGAGCCGCGGAGATGCAGACCAAATCAATCTCTTCCCCCGTGTTCTCCGTGGCAGCGCGAAGCGCATTCCTCCGCCGCCTTGCCGCCGGCGCGGAACCCGTGGCAGGCTGCGGCGGTCTGTGCATACGCGCTCGGCCGCGGCCGCAGCGGTTTTCCCTCCACGCCTAGCCGGAGTACGCCATGAGCAAGTCTCTCGTCCTCGTCGACATTCAGAACGACTATTTCCCGGGTGGCGCGATGGAATTGACGGGCATGGACGCGGCGGCGGCGCGCGCCAGCGCGGTGCTGGAAAGCTTTCGCGCGCGCGGCTGGCCGGTGTTTCACGTCCAGCACCTCTCGACGCGGCCCGGCGCGACCTTCTTCCTGCCGGACACGCGCGGCGCCGAGCATCATGCGCGCGTCGCGCCGCGCGCGGGCGAGACGGTCGTGCGCAAGCACTTCCCGAACAGCTTTCGCGACACCACGCTGAAGACCGAGCTCGACGCGGCGGGCCCTCGCGATCTCGTCATCGTCGGCGCGATGAGCCACATGTGCATCGACGCGACGACGCGTGCAGCTTTCGATCTTGGCTATGCCTGCACGGTGATTGCCGACGCCTGCGCGACGCGCGATCTCTCCTTCGGCGGCACGACCGTGCCGGCGGCCTCGGTGCATGCGTCGTTCATGGCCGCGCTGTCTTCCCCCTACGCGCAGGTCGTGCCGGCCGACGCGTGGCTCGCGGCCTGAACGGTCGGCTCGTCTTGGACGCGCGACATGTCACGCAAATTCCACACACCGGCCGGCGCGCCGCGCCGCGGACCGCCGAGCTCCCCGCCTTCGGCAGAAGCTGAGGAGTCGCCGCCGCACGACGACGTGCTCGCCCTGCGCGAGGCGCTCGCCGGGGTGAGGCCGCTCGAAGTCGACACCGTGCCGCTGCGACCGCCGGCGCCGCCGCCGATCCCGCAGCAGGCGCGCCGCGACGAGCAGGCGGTGCTGCGCGAGATGGTGCTGCAGGATCCGGGCGCCGGCGAGCTCGAGATGGGCGACGAGCTCATGTTCCGGCGCGACGGCGTCCAGCACGCGCTGCTGCGCAAGCTGCGTCGCGGCCAGTTCGCCGTGCAGGCCCACCTCGACCTCCATGGCCTGACCAGCGCAGAAGCGAAGCCGCGCCTCACCGGCTTCCTCCAGCAGTGCGTCGGCACGGGTCTGCGTTGCGTGCGCATCGTCCACGGCAAGGGCAACAGTTCGCCCGGCAAGGTGCCGGTACTCAAACCACGCGTGGCGCACTGGCTCGCACAGCGCGACGAAGTGCTGGCCTATGCGTCGGCGCGGCCGGTCGACGGCGGGACGGGGGCAATCTACGTGCTGCTGCGGGCGCCGCGTTGAACGTTCCGAGTGCAACGCCGATGCCGGGCTACGAAGTGTGACCGCTGCTCGTAATCGTCGTAGCCCGGGTGCAGCGGAGCGGAACCCGGGATCTTCGGTGCGCCGACACGCCGTATCCCGGGTTGCTCGCTGCGCGCTTCACCCGGGCTACGAAATGCCCGCAGTCCGGGCCACGAGGCGTCGAAGAGAACGCGTAATCAGCGCGCGACCTCGGACACTGCGAAAGGCTGGCTCTGCTGGTCGAGCAGCGCGGCGACGTCGTCGGCTGCGGCCTCACAGTCGTCTACGCTCGCGTAGACGCGCATCTTGAGACGCCAACCGGGCTTGCTGCCGGCGAGATAGGTGACCGCGGCCTGGTTCAGGTAGCTGCAGGCCTCGTTCATGCGCGCTTCGGCCGCCGACAGGACGGGGTCCATCTCGGCTTCGGGACCGTCGGCGAACTGGTAGCGCTCGAGGAGATCGTTGGCGACGCGCCCCTGGTACACGAAGACCTGCTTGACGCGATCCTCGTCGGCGCTGGCCGCCTGCGCGCTCGGCGTCGGGTCCGGCGTGGCGCTCGGGCCGCCGGTCGAAGCGCAACCGCCGGCGAGGAGGCTCGCCAGCATCAGGAACAGTGCGGTTGTCCCGCGCTTCGTACAGTGTGCTTCTTCGTTCGCGCTCCGCATGTCGACCTTCCCCGCGGTGGTTTATTGTTTGGCGAGAGTTGTAGCCGCTTCATCGGTACGGGGAAAGCAAACTTGAGATCCATGCACGAAATCCGTCGGCGACTTGCGCGCCGTGTGAACGCGATCACGCCGGATGTTGCAGAGCGAAAGAACTCGGGCGGGCCAAGGAATGTCTGAGGCGGCTTTCGGCGTGCTCGCGCTGAGCACCGCCGACGGTGCGTCGGCGCGCGTCTGTCGCCACGGCGCGCAGGTGCTCGGCTGGTGCCCGCGCGGCGCGGAGCGCGATCTGCTCTATCTCAGCCCGCGCAGCGTCTACGCCGACGGCGCCGCGATTCGCGGCGGCATCCCGGTCGTGTTCCCGCAGTTCGGCGGCTTCGGGCCCTTGCCCAAGCACGGCTTTGCGCGCACCCGCGCCTGGCGCCTCGTCGATCGCGCCGGGACCGATCGAATCGCTTTCGAATGCAGCGACGACGCGATGACGCGCGCCTGCTGGCCGCACGCCTTCCGCGCACGGCTCGAGGTCGCGCTCGATGCCGACAGCCTCGCTACGGCGCTGACGGTGACGAACACGGGCGACGCGACGCTGAGCTTCACCGCGGCCCTGCACACCTATCTGGCCGTGCGCAACATCGCACAGGCGTGCGTGCACGGCCTCGCCGGCGCCCGCTATCTCGACGCGACGCAGTCGCTGCGTGAAGACGTCGAAGAACGCGATGCAGTGACCTTCGATGGCGAGTTCGATCGCGTCTATCCGGCCACCGCGCATGAGCTCGTGCTCGAGGACGCCGGCGAGCGCATCACGGTCGAGCGCGAGGGTTTCGCAGACGCGGTGGTGTGGAACCCCGGGGCGGAGAAAGCCGCCGCGCTGCCCGATCTCGGCGACGGCGACTGGCGGCGCTTCCTGTGCATCGAGCCTGCGGTCTTCGCCCCACCCGTCACGCTCGCCGCCGGCGCGCGTTGGCGCGGCGTGCAGAGGCTGCGCCATTCGGTTTTTTTAACCAAGCCCGATGCGCTTTTTAATCTATATAGCTGAGCGTAAATCCACTCCACTGGCGGTTCGATAGCGTATGCCCGTGTGGAAACCTCCCACGTGCCCGCGCCAGCGGGCATCCACGCACGCCCCCGGCGTCCAGCGCGGAAAAAGAAGAATCGCCCGACGGAGACCTCCTCGTCCGGCGTGGATTCCCGCTTGCGCGGGAATGACGGTGATCAACACGCACTGGAGCGTATTTGCGCTCAGCTATATAGCCACGGAGGACACGGAGGAAGAAGGATATTGATGGGAAGCCGCCGGTCCGTCGATGGCGCTATTGGCACCGGCGTATCGGAACCGCCCGATCAATCCATTTCTTCCTCCGTGCCCTCCGTGGCTAGATTCAAACGGCATTTCAGACAGGCCTTACCGGATGCGGATGATGCCGCGCCCGCCAGGACGGCTATGGGATCAGCGGCGCGATCAGCGCGACTGCCGAGGCGGCGATGCCTTCCTCGCGGCCGGTGAAGCCCATTTTTTCCACCGTCGTCGCCTTCACGCTGACGGCATCGACGGACAGGCCGAGGTCTTCCGCGATGCACGCGCGCATCGCCGCGACGTGCGGCGCGATCTTCGGGCGTTCCGCGATGATCGTGCCGTCGACGTTGACGGGGCGATAGCCGGCGTCGGCGAGGATCCGCGCGGTGCGGCGAAGCAGGATGCGGCTGTCGATGCCCTTGAAGTCCTTGCTCGTGTCCGGGAAGTGCTTGCCGATGTCGCCCAGCGCGGCGGCGCCGAGCAACGCGTCGCACAGCGCGTGCAGCAGCACGTCGCCGTCCGAGTGCGCGGCGAGCCCGCGATCGTGCGGGATGCGCACGCCGCCGAGCATCACGTGGTCGCCGTCGCGAAACCGATGGGCGTCGAAACCCTGACCGATGCGCATGTCCTTCAGCCTCCGCCTTGTGTCCGCAGGTAGTGATCGGCGAGCGGCAGATCTTCCGGCCGCGTGATCTTGATGTTGTCGGCGTGCCCCTCGACGACGCGAGGCACGAAGCCGGCGAGCTCGATGGCCTGCGCCTCGTCGGTGACGAGCCGGTTTGCGGCGAGCGCCGCGCGCAGCGCGTCGCGCAGCACACGCACGCGGAACATCTGCGGCGTCAGCGCATGCCACAGCCGCTCGCGGTCGACCGTATGCTCGATGCGGCCGTCGTCGCGGCAGCGCTTCAGCGTGTCGCGCACGGGCACGGCGAGGATGCCGCCGCAGGCATCGGCGGCAAGCGTGTCGATCAGGGCAGCGAGATCGGCCTGGCGCAGGCAGGGCCGCGCGGCGTCGTGCACGAGCACCCAGTCGTCGGCGGCAATCCCTGGCAAGGCGTCCAGCCCGTTCAGCACCGAATGGCAGCGCTCGGCGCCGCCGACGGTCGTCGTCACGCGCGCGCCGCAGCGTGCGACGAGCCTGCGACCGTGCTCGTCGTCGGCCGCCAGCGGCACGACCACGCCGGCGATGCGCGGCTCGGCGAGCAGCCGCGCGAGCGTGTGCTCGAGCACGGTGCGGCCGGCGAGCTCGAGATACTGTTTCGGGCGATCGGCGCCCATGCGAGCGCCCTTGCCGGCGGCTGGCACCACCGCCCAGTGGCGGGGGCCGTCAATCGTCATCGGTCGCCGCGGGCGCCTGCGCCACGGCGGGCGTCGCTTCGAGCACCTGGAAGAACACCTCGCCCTCGCGGATCATGCCCATTTCGCTGCGCGCGATTTCGTCGATCGCGTCGAGGCCCTGCTTCAGGTCCATCACCTCGGCCATCAGCGCGCTGTTGCGCGCCTCGAGCTTCGCGTTCTCGGCCTTCTGCGCCGCGATCTGCCGCTCCAGCCCGGTGGCGTCGCGCACGCCGCCCTTCCCGAACCACAGGCTGTACTGCACCAGCAGCAGCAACACGCCGAGGATCGCGACGAGCCCGCGCATCGCGGCTACTGCGCCCCGAGGTTGTAGAAGCAGGCGCGGCCGGGGTAGCTGGCGCGCGCGCCGAGCTCGTGTTCGATCACGAGCAGCCGGTTGTACTTCGCGACGCGATCGGAGCGCGACAGCGAGCCCGTCTTGATCTGCCCGGTGCTCTTGCCGACCGCGATGTCGGCGATCGTCGTGTCCTCGGTCTCGCCCGAGCGATGCGACACGACCGCCGTGTACTTGGCCTTGCGCGCCATGTCGATCGCGGCGAAGGTCTCGCTCAGCGTGCCGATCTGGTTGACCTTGATGAGGATCGAATTCGCGATGTGCCGGTCGATGCCGCGCTTCAGGATCTCGGTGTTGGTGACGAAGAGATCGTCGCCGACGAGCTGCACGCGCTGGCCGATCGCCTGCGTCAGCAGGCCCCAGCCTTCCCAGTCGTTCTGATCCATGCCGTCCTCGATGCTCACGATCGGATAGTCGCGCGTCCAGCCCGCGAGCATCTCGCTCATCTCGGCACTGCTCAGGCGGCGGCCCTCGGACGCGAGGTGGTACTTGCCGTCCTCGTAGAACTCCGAGCTCGCGACGTCGAGGCCGAGCACGATGTCGGTGCCGAGCTTGAAGCCCGCGCTGCCGATCGCCTCGGCGATCAGATCCAGCGCCGCCTTGTTCGACGGCAGATCCGGCGCGAAGCCACCCTCGTCGCCGACCGTGGTGCCGGCGCCGCGTTTCGCGAGCACCGACTTCAGCGCATGGAAAACCTCGGCGCCGTAGCGCAGCGCCTCGGCGAAGCTCGGCGCGCCGACGGGCAGGATCATGAACTCCTGGAAGTCGACGTTGTTGCTGGCGTGGGCACCGCCATTGATGATGTTCATCATCGGCACCGGCAACTCGTAGCGGTCGCGCTCGCCGCGCCCGAAATAGGCGTAGAGCGGCAGCTCCAGCTCCACGGCCGCGGCGCGCGCGGCGGCCATCGATACCGCGAGCGTCGCATTGGCGCCGAGGCGGCCTTTGTTCGGCGTGCCGTCGAGCGCGATCATCGCCGCGTCGAGGCCCGCCTGATCGCCGACTTCGCGCCCTTTCACGCAGGCAGCGATCTCGCCGTTGACGTGGGCGACGGCCCTGCGCACGCCCTTGCCGAGATAGCGCGACTTGTCGAGATCGCGCATTTCCAGCGCTTCGCGTTCGCCGGTCGAGGCCCCGGACGGCACGGCGGCAGCGCCGCGGGCGCCGCTCGCCGTCACGACTTCGGCGCGCACGGTCGGGTTGCCGCGCGAATCCATGACTTCGAGGGCGGTGACTTCGGTGATGGCGGTCATCGGGTTTTCCTTTCTTCTGGCGGCCGCGGCTCAGTGCATCACGCCGGCCTGCTTGACGGTGCGATCGATCGTGCACAGCGTTTCGAGCAGCGCTCGCATCCGCGGCAGCGGCCAGGCATTGGGCCCGTCGGACAGCGCGCGATCCGGATCGGGGTGGGTTTCCATGAACAGGCCGGCGATGCCGACCGCGGTGGCGGCGCGCGCCAGCGCCGGCACGA
>JBFWSI010000111.1:0-9365 GCA_050248455.1 Gammaproteobacteria bacterium
GGCTGGCTCACCGAGTTCCAGGCGCAGTTCGACGTCGCGAACAATCCGGCCCTGCCCGCGCCGCTGCTGCGCTTCGGCGAAGACGTGCTGTTGAACGAGGTGATTGGCGAGGTCGACGGCGGCGGCCTGCGCGCGCATCGCTACATCCGCGAGATCCTCTCGCTCGAGCAGCCGCTGACCTACGGCGGGATCACCATCAAGCGCTTCCGCAACAAGGCCGGCGCACTGGGCGCGCTGTCCTTCCTGCTCGAGACCAGGCTCGATCCGAAGGACGGCCGGTACCCGAGCTTTCGCAACATCGAGGAACGAACGGCGAAACAGCTGCGATGCATCCGGGCGTTTCTCGCACGCGTCGCCGCGCATGCGGAGGCGATCCTGCAGCTCGGCGGCCGCAGCGCGCTATTGCGCGGCGGCGAGCCGCTGATCGTCGCTGCCCACTACGCGCCGGCCGGAAAGGATGCGACGCATCGCGTGCCCCTGCGGCGCATCGACACCGGCGAGGTCGTCGAGATCCCGTTTCGCGATCATCGCCGTCTCGCCCTGCATCCACCCGTCGCGGCCCCGCGCGCCTATCTCGTGCCGCGTCACACCCACGTGCTGCGCGACCTGCTGTGGCGACATGGGCTGCGCTTCGAATACGTCGAGCGCGCCGCGCGCCGGCGCGTCGTCGAGCACCGCATCGAGCAGGTGATGAACAACGGCGAATTCGCGCTGCGCACGACGCCGCAGGAGCGCGAGTTGCAGGTACCGGTCGGCGCACTGCGCATCGCGCTCGAGCAGCCGCTCGGCCGCGTCGCGGCGCTGCTGTTCGAACCGACCTCGACCAGCACGGCCTTCGGGTATCCGGCGTATAGGCGGTTGTTGAAGCCGGGGGAGGCTTTGCCGGTGTATGGGGAGGTGTGAGGGAAGGCAGCGTATGGAGGAGCGTCGCAGCTGCACGTGGAGTCGACTTTTCGTGTAACGCGATCAAGCGGCAGCGCCGCTCTCGTAGCCCGGATTCGCTCCGCTCATCCGGGCTACGAACATTAAATGGGGCTTGTCGACGAACTACGGCGCTTGCCTGCGCGCCGAACGCGATCGGCGTGCTCGTGAGCGCGGTGCCGGCCCTCGCCGGCCATGGTGTTGCCGCTGGCGGCAGGCGCCTTGAATGCGATAGGCGGGCGTGTCCCACCGTTCTGTAAGTGGATCGGAAGGAGAGTATCTCTTGGCGAATCAGAGCGGGATCGCCCCTTTCTCTACGCGCCGAGACGCCGTGAAACCGCCTCGACGGTCTGCCGATGCGCCGGCGCTTCATCATTAGACGCCGGCTGCGCCTGCAGGAGCAGCCAATCATGAAACGCCTTGGCTTCGAATCTACGCAGCGATTTCGGTGAGGCCACGGCGAAGTAACCCCATTTCACCGGCCACCGGATATGCGGCATCAGATGATGCAGGCGTCCGCTTTTCAGTTCTTCCGCCACCAGTGCCTTGCGCACCAGGGCGATGCCTCGGCCGGCGACCGCGGCCTGGATCACCGCTGCCGTCGAGTTGATCGCCAAGCGCCGCCGCGCGGGTTCGCTGCTCGCCCCGAGCTTCGCCAGCCATTCGTGCCACGTCGGAAACTCCGCGCCGGGATGCGGCATCCCGTCGTGGATCAGCGTCTGCTGCACGATCCACTCGACGCCGGCGGGCTGTCCGGCGGGCAGCAGCCTCGTGCTGCAGACGGCGATGATTTCCTCGTCCATCAAGCGCGTCGCCTTGACGCCGGGCCAGGTGCCGAGTCCGCAGCGGATCCCGATGTCGGCTTCGCTGTGCTCGAGATCGACCAGACGTTCGGCAACGTCGAGCCTCACTTCGATTTGCGGATGATGCGCCGTGAAATCGTCCAGTCGCGGGAGCAGCCAGTGGGTGACGAAGGCCTGCGACGCGGTGACGACGATGACGGACCGCGCCTTCCTCCCGCGCAGCTTCTTCAAGCCCGCTTCGAGCCGATCGAGGCCCTGCGCGATTTCCTCGATCGCGACCTGGACTTCGTCGACCGGGATCAAGCGCTGCGTGCCCGAGCGCGTGCGCTTGAACAGCGGATACCCGGCCCAGATCTCGAGCGAACGGACCAGTTGGCCCACCGCGGCCGGCGTCACACCCATTTCCGCGGCGGCGCCGACGAAGCTGCCGTGGCGGGCAGACGCTTCGAGCGCCTGCAAGGACTTCAATCGAGTCAGGGATCTCATCGGGGATCACCGCAAGGTTTTCTATCTCGCTGCTGCATCTAGCGTCCGCCGCGCGTCCCGGGAATGCAAGCTTCGGCGTGTCGGACGCGCAAGTTCGCCGGAACGGCGCGGGCATCGCGGTCCGGCCTGCGATATAGATTTTCTTTATCGGCGCTTCCGCTGAAATGGGTCGCGTCCGCGACGCATCGATGGTCATCCTGTGTGCAACCAAGCGGGGACCACTTCGATGCTCGACGGCAAGACGGCGCTCATCACCGGCGGCAGCAGCGGTATCGGCCTCGCGGCCGCGCAACTGCTGCAGGCGAACGGCGCACGCGTCTGCGTGACGGGCACCAGGGCGGACAAGCTCGATGCGGTGCGATCAACGCTGGGCGAGCGGGCGCTGGTGGTACGTGCCGACGTCACCACGCGCGAGGACCTCCAGCGTCTGCGCCGCGAGATCGCCGCGACCTTCGGTGCGCTGGACGTCCTGTTCGCGAACGCGGGCGTCGCCTATGCAACGCCCCTCGAGAGCACGGACGCGGCGATGTTCGACCGGCTGATGGACGTCAACGTCAAGGGCGTCTTCTTCACCGTGCAAGCCATGTTGCCGCTGATGCGCGCCGGAGGCTCGATCGTCCTCAACACCTCGTGGCTCAACCAGGTCGGCACGCCGGGGCGCTCGCTGCTGTCGGCGTCGAAGGCTGCCGTGCGGTCGTTCGCCCGAACCTTGTCTGCGGAACTGCTGCCGCGTGGGATACGCGTGAATGCCGTCAGCCCCGGATCGATCGAGACACCCATCCATCGCGATCGCTTCGTGTCCGAGGACGAATATCGCGCCTATGCCGCGACGGTCGGCGCGCAGGTGCCGTTGGGACGCATGGGACGACCGGAAGAAATCGCGGCCGCGGTGCTGTTTCTCGCCGGCAACGGCTCGAGCTACATGCTCGGTGCGGAAATCGTCGTCGACGGCGGACGGGCAGAGTTATGAGCGCCGGACATCCGGCAAGCGTGACGCTGCGTTCACTCCACTGGAGGGGCGGCCCATGACCGATGGGCTGGAGATCGCGCTCAAGGCGGCGGCCGTCGGAATCGGCGGCACGCTTGCGCTCGACGCGTGGGCAATGCTCCTCCAAGGCCTCAGCGGCACCCCGGCGACGAACTGGGCGATGGTCGGGCGCTGGCTCGCACACATGCGCGAGCGACGCTTCGTACACGACAACATCGGCAAGGCCGCGCCGGTGCGCGGCGAACTGGCACTCGGCTGGATCTTTCACTACGGCGTGGGCATCGCCTATGGCTTCCTGCTCGTCGCCTCGCAAGGAAGCGCTTGGCTAAGGGCGCCGACGGTGCTCGCGCCCGTCCTGTTGTCGCTGGCGCTGCTCGTCGCGCCTTACTTCTTGATGATGCCAGGTCTCGGGCTCGGCATCGCCGGGGCGAAAACGCCGAAGCCGAACCTGACGCGCCTGAAGAGCGTGATGGGGCACACCGCTTTCGGGCTTGGCATGTACGCAACGGCCCTGCTGCTCGACGTGGGGTTCGGTCCGATGCTCGTGTCCCGAGCTGGCGCCTGAGACGGCGCGCAACGCCATGTCGTGTCGCAGGGCCAGCGCACTGCAAGGAGACTTCGCATGCCGATTCCAACGATGACCGAACGCGAAAGAGTCCTGCTTGCCGCCACGACCGGCGCTGGCGCAAGCCCGAACTGGCTGACCAGCGACATGGTCGACGCGCTGCTCGGCGGTCACGGCATGCTGAACATCGCCGTGATCAACGCCACCGAGGTGATCGTCCACGAATTGAAGCGCGGCATGGACAACAAGCTGCGCTTCGCGAATGTCGCCAGCCAGCCCGTCGACGAGATCCTCGCAAAGGCGATCCGCGCGGCCGTGCAGGCGGGCGCGGCGCCGGCCAACGCGGCGCTGATCGCGGCGGTGCTGATGTACCTCACCGGCACCAAGGCACAGGTCGGCATTCCGGCCGGCAACCGCAAGCTCGGCGCCTCGGCCCGCATGCTGGCCGGCGTCGACCGCTGCGGCGTCGCGGCGATCCCGACCTCGAAGAAGAACAACAAGGTCTCCGGCTTCGCGGCCGTGATGGCGATCCATCAGGCCATGATCGAAGGCAAGCTGTCGCCGATCAGCGGTTACGACATGGTGGTCTCCGGTGGGCCGCTGATCGGCCACGGCCGTCTCGGCGAAGACATCATCTTCCCGGCGATGGCCACCAATGGGGCGCGCATCGGTACCCGGGCGATGATGGACTGCATGGCGGGCGCGGGCATGAAACCGCAGGCGCTGAACGCGGCCGTGTTCGGCGCGGCCGCGATCCTCGAAATCATCCATCCGGACGCCGACATCGCCGAGGAGTACGGCCCGCACGGCAAGGTCACCACGGCCTGGCTCGCCGGCAAGACGGCGGCCGAAACCGCAGGGCTGCCGCCCAAGCTGACCGTGCGCATCACGGGCCAGGAATACGACACGGGACAGGTGATTGGCGACCTCGGGCTCATCCTCAAGGACATCGGCGGGCCCTCGGTGATCGGCATCATGGCCGTCGACGAGATCATGGGCGTGTTCCAGGAAGGCATCGCCGGATCGTCCGCCGGACCCGTGAATCCACCGCTCGGCCACGTCTGCACCGACGCCGTGATTGCGATGAAGTGCCTGCTCGAGCCCGACGCCACGCCGCAGTCGGTCGCGCAGCAGCTGCGTGAGCGACGCTTCGACTTCGCCTTCGATCCGGAAACCTCGATGATCGCGATGAACATCGTCGCCAAGAAGGCGCAGCAGTTGAAGGCGGGTCCCGTCACCAATGCGCTGCTGCTGGCCTCGGAAGCGGTGCGCGCGAATGCACTGTATCGACGGGCCGCCAAGGCCTACGACGCTCTGACGGGCGGCAAGCCGCTCGAGGACGTCGTGCGTGAGCTGGATGCCGAGCGCAAGCAGTGCGTCGAGGAGCGCGTCAGCGCCTTTCTGTCGCGGATGAGCGGCAAGCAAATCGCCGTGCGGCTGACCCACGTCGGCCCCGGCGCACGACGCGGCAGCAAGCTCGCGCGCGAGTGGTTCGCGTTCGATGCGCATCTCGACGCCGAAATCACCATCGACGACGTGACCACGCGTCTCGAGCGCTACTCGGATCGGATCATTCCGGACGTCGCGCTGGGCAAGCGGCCCGAGCTCGCGCCGCTGGTGCCGATGGTCGTGCCGCTCGCGAGTGAAATCCTGCTTGCGTCGAACGTCATCATCAACGTCACGGTGCCGGCCGCGGTGGCCGCCGCGCTGGGCCTTCACACGCCCGAGGAAGCCGGCGTCATTGCACAGCGCGCGGGCTTCGTGTCTTCCGGCATTCCCGGCTCCAACCTCAGTGCCGAGGCCGCCGGCCGCCTCGCGCTCGACATGATGAACCTGCGATGAGCGAAGGCTTGCGCCTGCTGATGGCTCAGGTCGACGACGTGCCGGGCGAATTGATGGGGGAGTTCATCGCGCGTGCCGAAACGCTGGGCGCCCGCAACGTGCAGGTCGTGCCCAGCCTGACGAAGAAGAATCGGCCGGCCCATCTCGTCTATCTCGACGTGCCGGCCGCGCTCGAAGCTGCCGCGGGCCGCCTGCTGGGCCTGGAGCTCGGTTGCTGGGGTTATCGCGTGCTCGCGTCGGAGCATCGCCACTTCGAGATCACACGCAGCACCCTCGCCGTGACCGTGCATCGCGGTGACGCGAGGCACCGGACGACGCTGCGCATCAAGACGATTGCCGAGGACGGCGAGCGCTTGCGGACGAAGGCGGAGCATGACGATCTCGTGGCGGTTTGCGCGGCGCTGCGCGCCGAAGGCGTCGAGCTGCCGCTCGCCGTGCTGAAGGCGGGAGTCGAAAGCCGCCTGGCCCAGAGCGCGACGCCACTGGATGCGATCGAGCTGCATTTTCCAGCGGGATGACGACATTCGTGAAAAACATGGGAGTACCTCGTCATGCTTAGAAGCCTTGCTCTGTTCGTGACGCTCGCCGCTGCGGGTGCGGTGGTGCATGCCCACGAGAACCTCGAACTGGACAGCCCGTTCCATCGTCTGCTGCACGCGATCGGCACCGAAGGTCTCGTGGTGCTGGGCGGCAGCTTGCTTGCGATCGTCGTCGGCGTGCTCGTGCGCCGCGAGCTGCGGAAAGCCCGCACTCACCGCCGCCACGAAGGTTGAGGAATCGTGGCCGTGCATTTGCACCTGGATGCGGTGGGCGGCGTGGCCGGCGACATGTTCGTCGCGGCGCTGCTGGACCTGGCGCCGCACTGCGCGGAAGGCGCCATCGCCGCGACGCGTGCGGCCGGTCTGGATCCTGCGGTGCACGTGGCTCGCCTGCCTTTCGATGACGGCGTGCTGCGCGGCAGTCGCTTCGTCGTGACGCTGCCAATGACGCACGCCGGATCGCAGGGCCTCGATCACACGCATGCGCACGGACATGCGCAGGAGGGCGCGCATCACGACCACCTGCGCTGGGTCGATCTGCGCGCCCGCCTCGCAGCGGCGCCGCTCGCACCGAGCGTCCGCGACCGCGCGATCGCGATCTTCGCCGGGCTCGCCGACGCGGAAGCCCGCGTCCACGGCCGGCCGATCGACTCGGTCGGCTTCCATGAGGTCGGTGCCTGGGATTCAATCGCCGATATCGTCGCGGCCGCATGGCTGATCGAGGAAATCGGCGCCACGGCCTGGTCCTGCGCTCCGCTGCCGCTCGGCAGCGGGCGCGTGCGCGCGGCGCACGGTCTGCTGCCGGTGCCGGCCCCGGCGACCGCGTTGCTGCTCGAAGGCCTGCCGTGCTTCGACGACGGCCAGCCCGGTGAGCGCATCACGCCGACGGGTGCGGCCATCCTGCGTCATCTCGCGCCGCGCACCGGGCTCGGCGCGACACCGCGCGTCATGTCGCGCACGGGCTACGGTTTCGGCACGCGTCGGCTGCGCGGTCTGCCGAACGTATTGCGCGTGCTCGCCTTCGAAGAGCCCGCTGCGACCGGCGACATCGGTATCGACGAGGTCACGACACTCTGCTTCGAAGTCGACGATCAGACGCCCGAAGATCTCGCGGTCGGTCTGGAGCGCCTGCGCGCCGAACCCGGCGTGCTCGACGTCGTGCAAGGCACGGTCCTCGCCAAGCGGGGACGCCAGGCGGCCGCGATCCGCGTGTTGACGGAGCCATCGGCCAGCGAAGCCGTTGCCGCGGCCTGCTTCCGCGAGACGACGACGCTGGGCGTGCGCATGGCACGCACGGAACGCCGCGTGCTCGCGCGCGAAAACGTGACCGCCGCGGATGGTGTCCGCGTCAAGCACGCCCGCCGACCGGGAGGGATGACGCTCAAGGCCGAGATCTCGGATCTCGCGGCGGTCGGCGATCACGCCGCGCGCGAGCGACGGCGCCGCGCGGCCGAAGGTTCGGCGCCGCGTTCCGCCGGCACGCTTGGAGAGCCGAAGTCGTGACCGCCGTCGAATCCGCCATCGTGCGCCTGACGGGGGTGTTGCACGACTGCGCGCCCTGCGTGGTGGCGGTGTCGGGCGGTGTCGACAGCTTGACGCTCGCCACGCTCGCGCATCGCACGCTCGGTCATCGCGCACGGATGGTGCACGCGGTATCGCCCGCCGTGCCGCCGGCCGCGACGGCGCGCGTGCGCGCGCTCGCCGAGCGCGAAGATTGGCGGCTCGGCGTGCTCGGCGCCGGCGAATTCGAAGATGCTCGATATCTCGAGAATCCCGCGAATCGTTGCTATTACTGCAAAACGCATCTCTACGCTGCGCTTGCTGCCGCGATACCCGGCCAGATCGTGTCGGGCACCAACCTAGACGATCTCGACGATTACCGGCCGGGCCTAGACGCCGCGCGCGAGCACGGTGTACGGCATCCCTACGTCGAAGCGCGCATCACCAAGGCGGCACTGCGCGAGATCGCCCGTGCACTCGGTCTCGGCGAGATCGCCGAGTTGCCGGCGGCCCCTTGTCTCGCCAGCCGAGTGGAGACAGGGCTGCCGATCGCAGGCGTCGCGCTCGACTTCGTCGACGCCGCCGAGACGCTGCTGCGCGAGCGCCTCGCACCCGAGACCGTGCGCTGCCGTCTGCGCCGCACGGGCGTGGTGATCGAGCTCGACCAGCCTACGCATGCGCGACTCGACGACACGCGCCGCACTGCGCTGCAGGCCGAGCTCGTGCAGCTCGCTCGCCTGCATTGCGTCGACGGCGAGATTGCGTTCGCGTCCTATCGGCGTGGCAGCGCCTTCCTGCACGAGAGCCCATGAGCGTCGACGACATCCAGCTCGATCTGGCGCGCCGCGAGCGCCTCGGCTTCGAGGAGGCCATGTACTGTGCGCACAAGAGTCCGGCGCAGATCGATGCGGTGCTCGATCGACTCGCGTCCGCAAATCGCAGCGGTTTGCTGACGCGCCTCGAGCCCGAGCGCGAAGCCGCGCTGAATCCCGCGCATCGTGCGCGTCTCGATTACGACGCGGTCTCGCGCACCGCGTACTTCGCATGCGTGCCGCGGGCCGATGGCACGCCGCGCGTAGGCGTCGTTACCGCGGGCAGCTCGGACGTCCCCGTCGCGCGCGAGGCCTGGCGCACGCTGACTTATTGCGGCGTGCCGGCGTTGCCGGTGTTCGACGTCGGGGTCGCGGGTCTGTGGCGCCTGATGGAGCGCATCGAGGAACTGCGGCGCCTGCCGGCGCTGATCGTCGCGGCTGGCATGGATGCCGCGCTGCCGAGCGTGATCGGCGGGCTCTGCGGCGGGCTCGTGATCGCGGTGCCGACCTCGGTCGGCTACGGCGTTGCCGCCGGTGGCACGACGGCGTTGAACGCAATCCTCGCCTCCTGCGCGTCCGGCATCGTCACCGTCAACATCGACAATGGATAAGGTGCTGCGTGTGCAGCGCTGCGCGCGCTTGTCCGTTCGTAGTTGCGGGCTCGACTTCATGCGCTTTGAACGAGCGTGAGGCGTTGCGATCGATCGTGCGTCGCGTTCGATCATGGTGTCGATTTCGCGATCGCGATCGGCGGAGACGACCACGACATCGATACTTCTACACTTCGCGGCTCGCGATTGAACCGGCGCAGCTTAGTCTCGCAGCGAGCGTATCGTTTAAAACAACCGACCTTGGGTTATGCTGACGCAGGGAGCCCAACAGGGGGCTGGCGCCGCGCGCTGTCATTTG
>JBFWSI010000112.1:0-9300 GCA_050248455.1 Gammaproteobacteria bacterium
GGGCTCCGCGCTGCGCGCTGCACCCGGGCTACGAATTCGCCCGGCCCGCCGAAACGTGATCCCGCTCACCGATCATTCCGCCAGCATCGGCCGAGTCGACTAATCCGATTAAAGTCGATGGATCGCCGGCCGCTGATTCGGACGTCACCGTACGCCGCATGCGTTCGGTGACCTCCCCCATCAGCCGCCGATCGCCCGCATGAACCAGCCCATCACGCTCAACGCTTCCGCCCAGCCCCTGATCCTCATCGTCGACGACAACTCGGCGAATCTCCTGATGCTGGGCGACCTGCTCGAAGGCCCCTGCCGCGTACGGCTCGCCAAGTCGGGCGAGCAGGCGCTGTCGGCAGCGCAGCTCGAGCCGCGGCCGGATCTCGTCCTGCTCGACATCATGATGCCGGACATGGATGGCTACGAAGTGATCCGGCGCCTGCGCGAGCAGCCCGCAACGGCGGACATTCCCGTCATCTATGTCACCGCCAAGAGCGCGAGCGAGGACGAAGCCTACGGCTTGAACCTCGGCGCCGCCGACTACATCGCGAAGCCGATCAATCCCGACGTGATGCTCGCGCGCGTGCAGACCCATGTCGCCGTCAAGCGCCTGCGCGATGCGCTGACGGCGCAGAACCTCTGGCTCGAGAACGAAGTCATGCGACGCGTGAACGAGACTTCGCTGGTGCAGGAAGCCTGCATGCGCGCGCTGGCCGCGCTGGCCGACACGCGCGACAACGAAACCGGCGATCACATCCGGCGCACGCAGCTCTATGTCGGCGTGCTCGGACGGCGGCTCGCCGAACACCCGCGGTATCGCGAACCGTTGAATCCGGCGCGCCTGGACATCATCGTCAAGGCCGCCGCGCTGCACGACATCGGCAAGATCGGAATTCCGGACGCCATCCTGCTCAAGCCCGGCCGGCTCACGCCGGAGGAGTTCGAGGTGATGAAGCGGCACGCCGAGATCGGCGGCCAGGCAATCGATCGCGCGCTGCGCGAGCTGGCCGCCGACAACGCCTTCGGACGCTCGATGCTCGCGGCCTGCGCGCATCCGAATGCGCAAAGCGGTCCGCTGGACTTCCTCATCGTCGCGCGCGAGATCGCAGCGCTCCATCACGAGCGCTGGGACGGCAGCGGCTATCCGAACGGGCTCGCGGGCGAGGTGATTCCGCTGCCGGCGCGCCTGATGGCGCTCGCCGACGTCTTCGACGCGCTGATCAGCCGTCGCGTCTACAAGGATCCGCTGCCGCTCGAAGAAGTGACGGGCATCCTCGTCGAGCAGCGCGGACGTCAATTCGACCCCGACATCGTCGACGCCTATCTCCAGTGCAGCGACGAGCTCGAGGCCATCGCACGGCGCTATCCCGAACGGGTGGACGAACGTCTGGGCCTACGCATAGGCGAACGCGAACACGTGGGCGCGGCAGCCGCGGCATGAACCGGCGCGAGTGGCTCGCGCGCGCCTTGAGCGGCGCAGGCGCCGCTGCGCTCGCCGCCTGCGGGGATCCGGTCGAAGGGGCGCTGACCGTCGGCGCCCATCCCTTCCCGGGCTACGAAATGCTCTACCTCGCGCGGCAGCTCGGCCTGCTCGACGAGGCCGTCGTGCAGCTGATCGAAACACCGTCGGCGAGCGCGAATCTGCGCGCGCTGGCCTCGGCCGTGATGGAAGGCGCGGGCCTGACGCTGGACGAGGTGCTGACGGCGCAGTCGCAGGGCCTCGATCTGGTCGTGGTCTGCGTCGTCGATCGCTCGCTGGGCACCGACGTCGTCCTCGGTGGCCCCGCGGTGCGCACGCTCGCCGAGCTCGCCGGACGCCGGATCGGGGTCGAGCGCTCGGCAACGGGCGCGGTGATGCTCGACGCGGCGCTCGCCGCGGCGGGCCTCGCGCCCGGCGATGTCAGCCTGATATCGATACCGAGCGACGAGCACGTGACGCACTTCCTCGCCGGCAAGGTCGATGCGCTCGTCACCTATGATCCGCTGCGCACGCGGCTGCTCGCCGGCGGCGCGCGCGAGCTCTTCAGCAGTCGCTCGATCCCGGGCCGGATCATCGACACGCTCGCCCTGCGTCGCGAGGTGCTCGCCGCCAAGCCGCGCGCGGTACGCGCGCTGGTCGACGCGCATTTCGCCGCCCGCGAGGCCTGGGTCGCGGCCCCCGCGACGCATGCGCCGAGCATCGCGCCGCGGCTCGGGCTCGCGACGAGCCAGGTGCCCGCGGCCTTTGCCGGCCTCGAGCTGCCGGATCGCGCCTTCAATCGCGAGCTCTTCGCGGCGGGCGCGGCGAAGCTGACGGAGATCACGCGCGAACTGGGCGCGGTGATGCTGCGCGCCGGCCTGCTCGGCGCGCCGCCCGAGCCGCAGCGGTTGTTCGACGGCCGTTTCCTGTGAGCGGACGGCGGCCGCGATGAGACGCTGCGGACGGCACACGCGACCGCTGCGGCTGGTCGTCGCGGCGTGGACGCTGCTCGCGCTGATGTTCGGCGTCGGCCTGTCGGTGCTGATGATCGCGCGCGACAACGGCCAGCGCGCCTGGGAACAGTCGCGGCAGTACGGCGCGAACGAGCTCGCGCGCCTCGCCGTGATCGTCGAACGCACGATCGACGTGACGCCGGGCCTCGTCGCCGAACTGCTGGTGCATACGGCCGTCCAGCACGGCCTCGAGCTCGCGGTGGTCGTCGACCCGGAGAGCCGCATCGTCGCCGCGACCTCGCAGGCGGCGGTCGGCCGCCGGCTTGCCGAAGCCTATCCGACGCTCGCCCGCTGGCCGGAGTTGACGAACGCCCCGCTCGGTCCGCGCATCTACGAACGCCGCGACGGATCCCGCATCACGCTGGCGCGCAACCTGGTGTGGCCGGCACCGGCCGGCGTGCTGCGCGGACAGGGCCAGGGACGCCTCTACCTGAAGATCGACACGCGCCACGTCGCCGCTGCGCTGGAAGCGGACACGCTGCGCAATCACGCGCTGGACCTCGCGATCTTCGCCGCCGTGCTGGTGCTCGTGATGCTCGCGATCGACCGCGTGGTGCTGCGTCCGATCGCGGTGCTGCGACATGCGAGCGCGCGGCTGGCCGCCGGCGAGCTGGACTATCGCATCCCGATGCCCGGCACCCACATCCGCGAGCTGAGGCTGCTCGCCGAGGATCTCAACGCGATGGCGAGCGCCGTCGCGTCGACCGTGCAACGCCTGTCCGACAGCGAGCGCGGCTTTCGCACCCTGCTCGCCGCGGCGCCCGAGGCCATCGTCGCGATCGATGCGCAGGGATACATCAAGCACTACAACCACGCTGCCGAGCGCCTCTTCGGCTGGCCTGCCGAGGAGATGCTCGGCACGAAGCTCGATCGCCTGATGCCGGCGATCGAGCGCGAGGCACACGCCGCCTGCCTGCAGCAACTCGTCGGCCTCGACGACGACGAAGCGCGCCGCCTCTTCCTCAGCCGGCAGGTGACGGGCGTGCACCGCGACGGGCGCGAGCTGCGGCTCGACGTCGGCCTCTCGCGCAGCACCGTCGAAGGCGAGGCGCTGTTCACGGCGATGATCCGCGACGTCACCGAACGCGTCGCGATCGAGCGTGAGCTGAAAAGCCATCGCAACAATCTCGAAGCGCTGGTGCGCGAGCGCACTGCGGAAGTCGTGCGCCAGCGCGATCGCGCGGAGGCGGCGACGCGCGCGAAATCGGAATTCCTCGCCAACATGAGCCACGAGATCCGCACGCCGATGAACGCGATCATCGGCCTCGCCTGGCTCGCGCGGCGCGAGGCGAGCCGCGAGCAGGCAGCGCACCTCGATCGCATGACCGCCGCGGCGCGCCACCTGCTCGCGATCTTGAACGACATCCTCGATTTCTCGAAGCTCGAGGCCGGCAAGCTCGAGCTCGCACCGCGCGACACCGCGCTGGCCGAGCTGCTGGATCAGGTCGCGCAGCTGTTCACGAGTCCCGCCGCCGAGAAAGGTCTCGAGCTCGTCGCCTGGCATGCGGTCGATCTGCCGGCGGTCGTCGCGCTCGACGATCTGCGCATGCGCCAGGTCCTGATGAATCTGATCGGCAACGCGGTGAAGTTCACGACGGGCGGTCACGTCTGTCTGCGCACGCGCGTGCTCACGCGCGACGGCGATCGCGTGCGCCTGCGCTGTGAGGTCAGCGACACGGGCCCCGGCATCGACGCCGACACGCGCGCGCGCCTGTGCCGGCCCTTCGAGCAGGGCGATGCGTCGCTGACGCGCCAGCACGGCGGCACGGGGCTCGGGCTCGCGATCTGCCAGCGCCTGCTGACGATGATGGGCAGCTCGCTCGAGATCGACAGCACGCCCGGTGCGGGCAGCCGTTTCGCGTTCGAGATCGACGCGCAGGTCGTCGCCGAGACGGCGCCGGGCGGCAGCCGCCGGCTCACCGGGCGCACGCTCGTCGTCGACGACCTCGCCGTCGCGCGCGCTGCCGGTGGCGATGCCCTGCGCACGCTCGGCGTCGAGGCCACGCTGGTCGCCGATCCGGCGCAGGCGCTGGCCGCGCTGCGCACGGCGGACGCCGAGGGCCGGCCCTACGCCCGCTGCATCGTCGACTGGCGCCTCGGCGCGCACGACGGCATCGCCTGCGCGCGCGAGCTCGCGGCGGCCGCGACGCGGCCGCTTTCGTTGGTGCTCGCCGTCGACGGCGCGCGCGAACCGGCCGCCGTGCCGATTGCCGAGGCCGGCATCGCGGCCGTGATCGCCAAACCGCTCACTGCGGCGAGCCTGTTCGATCGACTGGCTGCAAGTGCGACCGGTCCCGCCGTGCCGCCGGCCGCCGGCGCGCAGGACCTGCCCGCGACCGTCGCGGCCTTCGACGGTGCCCTGCAGCGGCTCGCGGGCCAGCGCGGGCGGCGCGTGCTCGTCGCCGAGGACAATGCGCTGAATCAGGAGGTGTTCCGCGAGCTGCTCGAGGAAGCCGGTTTCGTCACCACGATTGCGGCCGACGGCGTCGAAGCCCTTGCCGCCCTCGCGGGCGATGCGCCTTGCGATCTCGTGCTGATGGACATGCAGATGCCGCAGATGGACGGCCTCGAAGCGACGCGTCGCATCCGCGCGCTGCCGCACCGCGCGGGGCTGCCGATCGTCGCCCTCACCGCCAATGCGCTGCCGCGCGATCGCGAGCGCTGTCGCGCGGCGGGGATGGACGATTTTCTCGGCAAGCCGATCGACTTCGAGGAGTTCTCGCGCGTGCTGTCGCGCTGGCTGCCGGCCGCGCCGGATCCGGCGCCGCCAGCGCCGGTCGCGAGTCCGATCGCCCGGCCGCGGATCGAGGGTCTCGATGCGGCGATCGGGCTCGCCACGACGCGCGGCGACGTCGCGGCCTGGCGCCGCCTGCTTGCGCGCTTCGCCGCCGTGCACCGCGAGGATCCCGCAGAGCTGCGCGCGGCATCGGCGGAACGCCTGCGCGAGCTCGTGCACGGCTTGAAGGGAACGGCGGGGGCCATCGGCGCCATCGACGTCTGCGCGGCCGTCGCGCGCGCCGAAGCCACGCCCGGCGACGCCGCGACCGCAGCGCTGGCCACGGCGCTGGAGACCACGCTGGCCGCCATCGATGCCGCGTCGAGGTCAGACCTCGCGACGCCGCCCGCGGCTAGCGATACGTCTGCGCCCGCGGAACTGCGCAGCGCGCTGCGCGAGCGGCTTGCGCAGCGCGATCTCAGTGCGCTGCGCTATGCCCAACGGCACGGCGCGGCGATACGCAACGCCTTCGGCGGCGACGCCGACACGCTGCTCGCCCAGATCGAAGGCTTCGACTTCGACGCCGCACTGGCGCTGCTGGAAGCGCCGCCGCCCAACACCCCGTAGCCCGGGTGCAGCGTAGCGGAACCCGGGATCTTCGTGCGCGCTCAGAACTCCGCCCACGCTTCGTCTTCGGCGCCGACCGCGGCCGCCGGCTGCGGGGTGAAGTTCGCGGCCCTGCGCGTCGCCGGCCTGGCGGAAGACCAGGGCCGGTCGGCACCGCGGCGTTCCAGCGTCGGCCTCGCACTGGCCGCGGCTTCCTCGTGCTTGAAGAAGCCGACCGCTTCGAGCAGCGCGCGCGATTCCTGATCCATCGACTCGCTGGCGGCGGCCGCCTCCTCGACCAGCGCGGCGTTCTGCTGCGTCATCTGGTCCATCTGCGTGACCGCCATGTTGACCTGCGAGATGCCCGAGGCCTGCTCGTCGGAGGCGAGCGCGATGTCGGCGATGAGGTCGCTGACCCGCTTCACCGAGCCGACGATCTCGCTCAGCGTGCGGCCGGATTCGTCGACCAGATGCGAGCCTTCGGCGACCTTGCGTGCCGAGTCGTTGATCAGGGCCTTGATCTCCTTCGCCGCCGTCGCGCTGCGCTGGGCGAGATTGCGTACCTCGCTCGCGACCACCGCGAAGCCGCGGCCCTGCTCACCGGCGCGCGCCGCCTCGACGGCGGCGTTCAGTGCGAGGAGATTGGTCTGGAAGGCGATTTCATCGATCACGCCGATGATGTCGGCGATCTTGCGGCTCGACTCGTTGATCGCGGCCATCGCCTGCACCGCGCGGCTGACCACGCTGCCGCCCTCGCTCGCCTGTTCGCGCGCGGAGGCCGCGAGCTCGTTGGCCTTGCGCGAGTGCTCGGCGTTCTGCTGCACGCTGGACGTCATCTGCTCCATGCTCGCCGCGGTCTCTTCGAGCGAGGAGGCCTGCGCCTCGGTGCGCGCCGACAGATCGTTGTTGCCCCGGGAGACTTCGACTGCTGCCGAATTGATCGTGCGCGCGCCGTCGCGGATCTTGGCGACGACCTCGCGGAGCTGCTCGATCGTGCCGTTGACGGCCCCCTGCAGCGCGGCGAACTCGCCGTCGTGCCGGCCGCTCAGCTCGACGTCGAGCCGCCCCTGACGCACTTCGTGCATCACTTCGGCCGTCTCGTGCAGGACCTCGGTCACCCGCATCTCGTAGCGCTTCTGTGCCGTCACGTCCGTCGCGATCATGACCAGCTTGGTGACGCGGCCCATTTCGTCCTTGACGGGCGCGTAGGTCGCCTGCAGGTAAATCTTCTGCCCGGCCTGCGAGACGAGCTCGCCGAGCCCGGTGTGCGGCGTGCCGGCGACGAGATCCGCCCATAGCGCGCGATAAGCCTCGGACCCGGCCTGCGCATCGTCGACGAACATCCGATGGTGCCGGCCGACGACGTCTTCGAGCCGATAGCCCGTCAGGGTGAGGAAATTGGCGTTGGCGGCGCTCACCTTGCCGCTCAGATCGAACTCGACGTAGCCGAAGGACTCGTCGATCGCGCCGAGCACGCCGCGCGCGTTCAGGCGCTCGGTCTCCTGCGCCGTGATGTCGTAGCGCACGCCGAGGTACTTCTTCGGCTTGCCGCTGTCGCCGAGGATCGGCGCGATCACCGCATCGACGTAGTAGGGCGTGCCGTCCTTCGCGCGGTTCTTGACGACCCCGCGGAAGATCTTGCCGTGGCCGATGGTGTTCCACATCTCCTTGAACACCGCCTTCGGCATGTCCGGATGCCGCGTGATGTTGTGGCCGTGGCCGATCAGCTCGTCGCGCGCGTACTTCGATATCTCGGTGTACTTGTCGTTGCAGCTCAGGATGTCACCCTTCTTGTCCGCCTCGGACACGATGCTGGTGACGTTCATGATGTCCTGGCGCACCTTCAACTCGACGCGCGTGTCCTCCAGCGCCGTCCGCAGCGCGCTCAGATCGGTCGCGAAGCACAGGGCTTCGACGAGCCTACCCTCGTCATCGACGATCGGCGTCACCGCGATTCGCAGCCAGTGCGGGCCGTGCCTGCCGCTGCACTGGAACTCGCCGTGCAGCGGCACAGCGCGCTCGAGGGCCGCCCAGGCCTCGCGCCAGGCCGGCGCGCTCGCGGCGCTCATCAGCGCGACGATGGGCGTGGCCGCGAGATCCGCGGGCGCATGATCCAGCAGGGCGGCGAAGGCCTCGCCGACGGCGCGGAAGCTGCCGTCCGGCGCGCACACGGCGAGCGCCTGCGTGCGCAGCAGGGCCTCGTGCGCCCGCCGCAGTCGATTCAGTTCGTCGCCGGCCCGGATCGCGGCTGCTTCGATGGTGGACTTCTTTCTGCCGAACATGGGGATTGCTGTCTCGTCTTCGCCGGCCTGCCGCGGCGGCCATGCGGGTGGGGCGATGCCCGGGGTTCGCATGCGGCAGCGATCGACGGTCCCCCCGGGAAGAACGAGCGCGGCGCCGGCGCCGTCCGCGTGCCCTCGCACGACGTCGGACCTGCGGCAGAATTTCCCGGCACTCGTCGCGGGATTCATCGGCCCGGGGCCGCGCGACTTTAGGCAACTCCGCAAAAGCTTCCTTCGATCGTTGCGGCCGGCGCGCGTTGCGGCCGGCGCGGATTTCCCGGCGGATCATGAGCTAAAGGCCCGTCGCCGCGGCGCCGATGAGTGCGCACACGGCCGTCAGTGGAATGTGCACGACATAACAGAACAGATGCGCGGGTGGGTCCGCGCGGTGACGGCCGCCAAGCCCGGAGTGTCAAGCAACCATGTTCTTTCGCAAATCGCCGACCCCGACCCCGCACACCATCGCCGTCGATCCGCAACGTCTCGCCGATCTCGAAGGACAACTCGCCGCGATCGACAAATCGCAGGCCGTCATCGAGTTCGCGCTGGACGGCACCATCCTGCGCGCGAACGCCAACTTCTGCGCGGTGATGGGCTACAGCGAGGACGAGCTGAAAGGGCGCCATCATTCGATGTTCCTGCGCAAGGCCGACGTCGACGAACGCTACCGGCAGTTCTGGGCCAAGCTCGGCCGCGGCGAATACGACTCGGGACAGTACCTGCGCGTCGGCCAGGGCGGCCGCGAAGTGTGGATCCAGGCGAGCTACAACCCGGTCTTCCACGCCGACGGCACGCCGTTCAAGGTGGTGAAATACGCCACCGACATCACCGAGCAGGTGAGGCTGCGCGAGACGGCCGCGACCTTGTCGCTGGTCGCGCACGAAACCGACAACTCGGTGGTCATCACCGATGCGCGCGGCCTGATCGAATACGTCAATGCCGGCTTCACGCGACGCACGGGCTATACGCTGGACGAGGTGCGCGGCCGCAAGCCGGGCGAGTTCCTGCAGGGCGAGGGCACGCATCCGGAGGATCGCGAGCGCGTGCGCGCCAAGGTGCACGCGCAGAAGCCGTTCTGCGACGAGATCCTGAACTACACCAAGGACGGCAAGCCGTTCTGGACGCTGCTCGCGATCAATCCCGTCTGCGACGCCGCCGGCCGCCTCGTGCGCTACGTCTCGATCCAGACCGACATCACCGAGATGAAGGAGCGGCAGATCGATTTCAACACCC
>JBFWSI010000113.1:0-9213 GCA_050248455.1 Gammaproteobacteria bacterium
GACGGCCGGTCGCTCCCGGCGCACGCTGCGCGTGACGCACGAGGGTATCGCGCGGCTCGGCTGGATCGAGGTCGTCGCCGCCGACGAGGCGCTCGCGCTGAGCGTCTCCGTCTCACTGCTGCCCGTGCTGCCCGCAGTGCTCATGCGTGCCTGGCATGCCTTCGATCTCGGCGCCGATCCGCGCGCGATCGCGAAGACGCTGGGCCCGCTCGCGGCCGGCGAGCCGGGCCTGCGCCTGCCCGGCACCTTCGATGCGTTCGAGCTCGTCGTGCGCGCGATCCTCGGCCAGCAGATCACCGTGAAGGCCGCGCGCACGCTCGCCAGCCGCTTCGTCGGCGCCTTCGGCACGCCGCTAGCCACGCCCTACGCCGGCCTGACGCGCGTGTTTCCGGCGCCGGCGACGGTGGCGGGACTGTCGGTCGACGCGATCGCCTCGCTGGGCATCATCGGCGCGCGCACGCGCACGATACTCGCCGTCGCGGCCGCGCTCGCCGAAGGCCGCCTGCACCTGTCGCCCGGCAGCGATCCCGCGCGCGCCGTGAGCGAGTTGAAGGCGCTGCCCGGGATAGGCGAATGGACGGCGCAGTACATCGCGATGCGCGCCCTCGCCGCGCGCGACGCGTTTCCGCACACCGACTACGGCGTGATGAAGGCGCTGGACGACAAGAACCCGAAACGCGTACTGGCCCGAGGCGAGGCCTGGCGGCCTTACCGTGCGTACGCGGTGATGCACTTGTGGAGGAGCCTCGGATGAGCCTGTACTACGATCGCTACGCCTCGCCGCTCGGCGAAATCCTGCTCGTCGCCGACGACGCGGGACTCGCCGGCCTGCACTTCGTCGATCAAAAGCATTTCCCGAAGGACGCGAGCGACTGGACCTTGCGCGCCGATCATCCCGTGCTGGTCGCGGCGCGCGCGCAGCTCGAGGAGTATTTCGCCGGCCGGCGGCGCGACTTCGATCTGCCGCTCGCCGCGCGCGGCACGCCGTTCCAGCAGCAGGTCTGGAAGCTCCTGTGCGAAATCCCCTACGGCACGACGACGAGCTACGGCGCGCTGGCCGCGAAGCTCGGCCAGCCGACGGCCTCGCGCGCGGTCGGCGCCGCGAACGGCCGCAATCCGATCGGCATCGTCGTGCCCTGCCATCGTGTCGTCGGCAGCGCCGGCGCACTGACGGGCTACGCCGGCGGCCTCGAGCGCAAACAGGCCCTGCTCGCCCTGGAACAGGGGCAACGCGGGCTGGTGCTCTGAAATTCCGATCTCATCGGGGACACTCGAAACGCCCACCAATCCGGATAGCCGAGCGCAATACACTCCACTGGCTGTCCGATCGCGTATGCCCGTGTAGGCGCCTCCTCCGTCATTCCCGCGCAAGCGGGCATGACGGTAAACGAACACGCAGTGGGGCGTATTTGCGCTCAACTATGTTGGGGGTTGACGAAGGAAGCCCAACAGAGAGCGGGCGCTGCGCTCTCGCCCGAGCACCGCTCAGTTCGGCACTGGTCGGGCGCAGGTGCTTTGAACTGGGCGCCCGATCCCGATTCGCGTTGCTCATCCGGGCTACGAAGAGTCCGGCCGCGAATAGGGCGCCGTGCCATGTCGTCCCGGATTCCGCGCCGCTGCGCGGCGCTCATTCCGGGCTACAGAGCGACACTGCCGACACTCCCATCAATTCCCTTCTTTCCTTCGTGTCCTCCGTGGCCATATAGCTGAGCGTAAATCCACTCCACTGGCAGTTCGATAGCGTATGCCCGTGTAGCAACCTCCGACGTCATGCCCGCGCCAGCGGGCATCCACGCACGCCCCCGGCGTCCAGCGCGGAAAAAGAAGAATCGCCCGACGGAGAGCTCCTCGTGCGGCGTGGATTCCCGCTGGCGCGGGAATGACGTAATCAACATGCACTGGAGCGTATTTACGCTCAGCCATATAGCCACGGAGGGCACGGAGAAGAATGGGGATTGATGTTCGTAGCCTGGAAGGAGCGCAGCGGAACTTGGGCGGGTGTGGCAGAGCGACCGGCGAGGAGCTCCTGCGTCATGCCCGCGCCAGCGGGCATCCACGCGCTGCCCCGGCGTCTAGCGCGGAAGAAGAAGAATCGCCCGACGGAGAGCTCCTCGTGCGGCGTGGATTCCCGCTTGCGCGGGAATGACGTAATCGGGAGCGTATTTGCGCTCAACTATATAGATTCACTCCGCCCGGCTCGCCAGCGCGGCGCGCCAGCCGCCGTGGTGGGTGAGGTCTTCGGCGCCGTCGAGACCGACGGCTTCGCAGAGGAAGCCTTTGGCCTGCGAGCCGTCGGCGAGCAGCACCGTGCCGATCGCGAGGGGCGCCGGGATGCCGGCGAGGAAGCTGCCGAGCGTCGCGGCGGGCAGCGACCATACCTCGACTTCGATCGCGGCGCCGCCGTCGGCGACGCGCACGAGGCCGGGCCGCCGCGGCGGGCCGCCGGGCAATGCATAGAGCCGATAGCAGGGCGCGGTCTTGGTCGCGGCCACGAGCCGTCCGCCGCGCTCGGTGAGCTGGTGATTCAGCGGCAGGCCGCGCAGATGCGCGCCGCAGACGACGATCGACATCGCGTCGGCGGGCGCGCGCGGCGGCAGCGGCGACGGCAGGCGCGTCGTCGTGCCGACCGGCGTGCCGATCGCGCGGTGCAGGCGATCGGCGTAGACCAGCAGCGCGTCGTCGCTGTGGGCCGGCCCGAACAGCGTCACGCCATAGGGCAGGCCGCTCGCCGCGAAGCCCGCGGGCACGGCGACGGCCGCGTAGTCGAGCAGGTTCATGAAATTGGTGTAGGTGCCGAGCAGCGCGTTCAGGCGCAAGGGCTCGCGCGCCTCGTCGTCGATGCGCGGAATCGTCGGCGTCGTCGGCGTCATGATGCAATCGACGCCCGCGAGCACCACATCCGCGTCGCGCTTCAGGGCCTGCAGCGTGTACTGCGCATCGAAGGCCTCTACGGCCGTCCGCTGCGCGGCCGGTTCGATGATCGCGCGCGTCACGGGATGGAGCGCCGCCGGTCGTGCCGCGATGAAGTCGCGGATCGCATGGTAGCGCTCGGCGACCCACGGCCCCTCGTAGAGCAGGCGCGCGGCGGCGAGCATCGGCGTGAGATCGATCTTGCGCACCGTCGCGCCCAGCCTTTCCAGCGCACCGAGCGCGCGCTCGAAGGCGCGCGTCGTTTCGGCGTCGTCCGCGGTCGCCAGCGCCGCCGGCACGCCGACGACGAAGGCTTCGCGCGCCCACGCGCCGGCCTGCGCCTGCCGCGCACAGGCGTCGTCCGCGTCGAAGCCGATCGCGACGTCGAGCACGCGCCGCGCGTCGGCCGCGTCCAGCGCGAACACCGAGACGCAGTCGAGGCTGCGGCACGCGGGCACCACGCCGCGCGTGCTGACAAGGCCGCGCGTCGGCTTCACCCCGATGAGATTGTTGAAGGCCGCCGGCACGCGTCCCGAGCCCGCGGTGTCGGTGCCGAGCGCGAACGTGGCGAGGCCGAGCGCGACGGCGAGCGCGGAGCCCGCGCTAGAACCGCCCGACACATAGGCGCGATCGAAGGCATTGCGGCCCGGTCCGTAGGGCGAGCGCGTGCCGACGAGGCCCGTCGCGAACTGATCGAGATTGGTCTTGCCGAGCGGCAGCGCGCCGGCGGCGAGCAGACGCGCGACGACGCTCGCCGAGCGCGCCGGCACGTAGGCATAGCCCGGGCAGCCCGCGGTCGTCGGCACGCCGGCGAGATCGATGTTGTCCTTGATCGCGAAGGGCACGCCGTAGAGCGGCAGATCCGCCGGCGTGCAGCCATCGAGCGCCGCGAGCCAGGGCTCGAGCGCGCCGTCGTCCAGCACGTGGATCCACGCGTTGTGCTGACGCGTCGCGTCGATGCGCTCGCGCAGCCGCGCGATCAGCGCGCGCGGCTTCAGCGTGCCGGCGGCGTAGGCCGCGTGCAGCCCGGCTATCGACAGATCGTCGATCATTCCGCGTCCCCTTGCTCGGCGAGAACGAGCAGCGTCTGCCCGGGTGCGACGTGCAGGCCAGGCCTGCACAGCACGCGCGCGACCTTGCCCGCATGCTCCGCGGCGATCGCGATCTCCATCTTCATCGATTCGACGACGACCAGCGTGTCGCCGGCCGCGACGCATTGCCCGGGTGCGACGAGCACCTGCCACACGCTGCCGTGCACCTGCGTGCTCACCGCGCGCTCGCCGGCGGTGAGCGCGAGCTCGTCGGCCTCCAGCGCCACCGCGTGCGCGTCGTCGGCGACGAGCGCCTGGCCCGCGGCCGCCCAGCGCGCGCGTTCGGCTTCGAAAGCCGCCTGCTGGCCGGCCTTGAACGCCGCGATCGATGCGCGGTGCTCGGCGAGGAAGGCCCGGTAGCGCGGCAGGCTGAAGCTCGTCTCCTCGATGCGCAGCCGATAGCGGCCGCGCGGGAAGTCTTCGCGGATGCGCGCGAGCTCCTCGGCGGTGACGGGAAAGAAACGGATCTGATCGAAGAAGCGCAGCAGCCACGGCCGGCTGAACTCGGCGGTGCGGCGGTAGCGGTTCCACATCTGCAGCGTGCGGCCAACGAACTGGTAGCCACCCGGTCCTTCCATGCCGTAGATGCAGAGATAGGAGCCGCCGATCCCGACCGCATTCTCCGGCGTCCAGGTGCGCGCCGGGTTGTACTTCGTCGTCACCAGCCGATGCCGCGGATCGAGCGGCGTCGCGACGGGCGCGCCGAGATAGACGTCGCCGAGCCCCATCACGAGATAGGACGCGCCGTAGACGATCTCGCGCACCGCGGCCTCGTCCGCGAGGCCGTTGATGCGGCGGATGAACTCGATGTTGCTCGGGCACCAGGGCGCGTCCGGCCGCACCGACTGCGCGTACTTCTCGATCGCGAGCCGCGTCGACGGATCGTCCCAGGCCAGCGGCAGGTGCACGATGCGCGAGGGCACCTCGTCGCACGGCGTGCGCCCGAGATCTCCCAGCAAGGCCTCGAGCTCGCGCAGCAGCGCGGCCTGCGGCAGGCGCCGCGGATCGAAGTGGATCTGCAGCGAGCGGATCCCCGGCGTCAGATCGACGATGCCCGGCAGCGCGAGCGCCTGCAGGCGCTGCCACAGCGCCTGCGCGCGGAAGCGCAGCGGGATGTCGAGCTTCGGCGGGCCGAACTCGATCAGCAGGTATTCGTCGCCGGCAGGCCGCAGCACGATCTCGTCGTCGGCGTTGCGCGCGGCGTAGTGCGCAATCGGGGCGCGTGCCGGCATCGAGCACGTCCACGCGGGCGCGGCCGGCGCCAGCGCCGCGATCGCACGTTCACGTGCGTCGGCGAGCGCACGCGCGGTGTCCTGCGACACGGGTGCGAGCTTCACGCGATCGCCGGGCCGCAGCTGGCCGAGCATCCAGCGATCGGTCGCGATCACCGTCGCCGGACAGACGAAGCCGCCGAGGCTCGGGCCGTCCGGACCGAGGATGACGGGCATGTCGCCGGTGAAGTCGACGGCGCCGATCGCATAGGCGTTGTCGTGGATGTTCGACGGGTGCAGGCCCGCCTCGCCGCCGTCGGCGCGCGCCCAGCGCGGCTTGGGGCCGATCAGCCGCACGCCGGTGCGGCTCGAGTTGTAGTGCACTTCCCAGGCGGTCGCGAACAGCGTGTCGATGTCGGCGGGCGTGAAGAAGTCGGGCGCGCCGTGCGGCCCGTAGATGACGCGCAGGATCCAGTCCTGCGCATGGACCGGCGCCTGCCTCTCGATCGATCCCGCGGCGACCTCGCCCGCGATCTCGTCGCCGACGTGCAGCACGTCCGCGACGCGCAGCGCCCGCCCGCCGTGGCCGCCGAAGCGGCCGAGCGTGAAGGTCGCGCGACTGCCCATGTAGCGCGGCACCTCGAAGCCGCCGCGCACGGCGAGATACGCGCGCACGCCGGCGCCGTCGACCGCGCCGAGCGTGAGGACGCCGCCCGCGCGCACCGCGAACGGCGTCCACCACGGCACGGGTTCGCCGGCTAGCGTCGCGGCGAGCCGCGCGCCCGTCAGTGCGACCGTCGCCGCGCGATTGAAGCGCAGCGTCGGCCCCGTCACCGTGATCTCGAGGCCCGCCGCCGACGCCGCGTTGCCGACGAGGCGGTTCGCGAGCCGGAACGCGTAGTCGTCCATCGGACCGGACGGCGGCACGCCGACGTCCCAGTGGCCGAGCCGGCCGGGAAAGTCCTGGATCGTCGTGTCCGTGCCCGGCGCGAGCACCTCGACGGTATCGGGCGCATATGCGTGGCTCGCGAGCGTCGCCGTGATCTGACTGCCCTCGCGCAGCGTAGAGGACGCAACGATCGAGCGCAGGTAGTCGAGATTGGTCTCGAGCCCCGCGAAACGACTTGCCGCGAGCGCGGTCTCGAGCTTCGCGAGCGCCGCGTCGCGCGTGTCGGCGTGCACGACGATCTTCGCGAGCAGCGGATCGTAGAACGGCGACACCTCGACGCCGGCCGCGACCCAGGTGTCGCAGCGCGTCTCTGCGGGCAGCACGACCTCGGTGAGCAAGCCCGCCGAAGGCTGGAACTGCTTCGCCGGATCCTCGGCGTAGACGCGCGCCTGGATCGCATGGCCGCGCGACACCGGCGCCAATGTGTCCAGCGGCGGCAGCTCACCTGCCGCGAGCCGCAGCATCCACTCGACGAGGTCGACACCCGTCGCTTCCTCGGTGACGCCGTGCTCGACCTGCAGCCGCGTGTTGACCTCGAGGAACCAGGCCTGCGCCGTGTCCGTGTCGTAGACGAACTCGACGGTGCCGGCGGAGCGATACTTCACCGCCCGACCGAGCGCGATCGCCTGCGCGGCGAGCGCGGCGCGCAGCGCGTCGTCGATTCCCGGCGCCGGCGTCTCCTCGATCACCTTTTGGTTGCGCCGCTGCAGCGAGCAGTCGCGCTCGCCCAGCGCCAGCACGCCGCCCGCGCCGTCGCCGAACAGCTGCACCTCGAGATGACGCGCGCGCTCGACGAACTTCTCGAGATAGAGGCCACCGTCCGCGAAGTGGTTGCGCGAGAGTCGCTGCACGCCGTCGAAGGCACGCGTGAGCTCCTCGGCCGAGCGGCACAGCTGCATGCCGATGCCGCCGCCACCCGCCGTGCTCTTCAGCATCACCGGATAGCCGATGGCCGCCGCCGCCTCGAGCGCCGCCTGCGCATCGGCGAGCAGATCCGTGCCGGGCAGCAGCGGCAGGCCGCTCTGCCGTGCGAGCGCGCGCGCCGTGTGCTTGAGGCCGAAATCGCGCAGCTGGGCCGGCGTCGGGCCGATGAAAACGAGGCCGGCCGCGGCGCAGGCCTCGGCGAAGGCCGCGTTCTCGGACAGGAAGCCGTAGCCGGGATGGATGGCTTGCGCGCCGGTCCGTTGCGCGACCTCGAGGATCCGGCCGGTGTCGAGATAGCTCTCCGCGGCGAGCGCCTCGCCGATGCACACCGCTTCGTCGGCCGCCGCCACGTGCAGCGAATCGGCATCGGCCCTGGTATGGACGGCGACGACGCCGACCCGCATCCGGCGCAGGGTGCGCGCGATGCGGCAGGCGATGGCGCCGCGGTTGGCTATCAGCACTTTCTCGAACATCGGGTATGCCCTGCTGCGCGCGGGTCGTCCCGCCCCTGCCGCAACACGCACCGGTCGTCCGGCGCGCGTGACTGTCAATTCCAGACGATCATCCGCACCGGCGTCGGCTCGTACGCGTTGCACGGGTTGTTCAACTGCGGGCAGTTCGACACGAGCACGAGCACCGGCATCGCCGCCTTCATCTCGACGTACTTGCCGGCCTCGGAGAGGCCGTCCTCGAAGCTGAGCCGCCCGGCCGGCGTGACGGGCACGTTCATGAAGAAATTGATGTTCGCCGGCAGATCGCGCTTGCCGAGGCGGCCGTGCGTCCGCGCACAGGCAAGCAGGAAGCTGTCGCGGCAGCTGTGCATCGGCCACTTGTCGAGCGCGTAGCGCACCTGGTTGCTCTCCGCCGAGCAGGCGCCGCCGAGCGTGTCGTGGCGGCCGCAGGTGTCGGCGGTGATCGTCAGCATCACGCGGCCTTCGTTCGACAGCAGCTGCGTGCCGGCGCCGAGATAGAGCTTGCGCTGGGCGCGGATCGTGTCCTGCGCGCTGTAGCGCTCGGTCGGATCGTCGGCATTGAAGAACAGCGTGTCGACGGCCTGGTTACCCTTCAGATCGAGGATGCGCAGCGTCTGGCCGGCCTCGAGGCGATGCAGCCAGGGCTCGCCGGCCGGCACCTCGCAGCTGTGGATCGCGGTCGCGGGATCGAGCGGGCTCGTGACGAGAGACATGCGAGTGCGTCCTTCCTGATCAGGCGGGGCGGTGATCGTGCTGGCAGTGATGGCGCGCGTTGTTCGCGTAGCCGCGCGCGTTCTCGGGCCGCGACAGCCGGCACGGGTCGTCGTCCACCGCGGCGCCGGCGTAGACGACGTCACCGCGCACGGGCTTCGGCGCCCAGCGCGGCGACGGATCGAGCGGATGCGGGCAGGTGTCGAGCACGACCAACGTGTCCATCTCGGCACGCAGCTCGACCTGCCCGCCGGCCGGCGAATGGCCGGCGACGAAGTGCAGGCCGCCCTCCTCGTCCACCGCGACCTTGCTGAAGAAGTTCACGTTGGCGACGAGATCGGGCAGGCCCAGGCCCCACTTGCCGAGCTCGACGAGCAGCGAATCGCGGCCGTTGCGATGACAGGCGTTGCGATGCTCCTGATAGCGCGCGATGCCGTACTTCGCGGCCGTCAGCGCCGCGTCGCCGACGCCGCAGAAGGCATCGTGCCAACCGAGCGTGTCGCTCGCGATCGAGACGAGGATGCGCCCCATGTCCGAGTACAGGCAGTGGCCGCGCGTCAGGAAGGCCGTGTGCTGGGCCTTCAGCGTGTCGGCCATGTTGTAGCGCTCGAGCGCATTGCGCGCGTTGTAGAACAGCGCCGCGCAGTTGGCGCCGCCTTCGAGATCGGTCAGCCGCAGCGCATAGCCGCGCGCGAGCTCGAGCGACCAGTGCCGCGCGCCCGGAATGACCTCGCTGCGCACGATGGTGCCGACGGCGGGGGTGGTCGTTTGCATGCGGAGCTCCCTCAGGCCGGCGCCAGCGCCGGCAGCTGCGTCTCTTGAATCCGGTTGAGCGGCAGGTCGTAGGTGATCCGCGCGCCGTAGGCGCCCGGCGCCTGCGGATCGACGCGCACCTTGTCGAACACGAACAACCGCGTCCAGAGCGCGAAGCCTTCCTTCAGATC
>JBFWSI010000114.1:0-9201 GCA_050248455.1 Gammaproteobacteria bacterium
GTCGACCGGCGCGATCCACTCGGTGCGCACGATGTCGCCGGGCTTCACCAGATCCGAGGCTCGCTTGGGCGCCGCGCCGATCGCGTCTTCACCGAGATAGGGTCGTGCCCATGCCAGGCCTTTCCACGGCAGCGTCTGCGTCGCGCCGGACGCGGTGATGACGTCGGCGGCATCCTCGCGCACCGCGACGACCACCGCCGCCGGCAGACCGCCGACCTCGGGATAGCCCACGAGCAGTTCGGTGCGGCGCTCCGCCGCCACGCTTTCTAGCGCGACGCTGCCCTCCGGCCCGCGATAGCCGTGCCGGCGGTCGTAGTCCATCAGCCCGCGGCGCAGCGCCCGCACCGCGGCCCCCTGCAGCTCGCTCGTCACCGTGGTGTAGACGCGATAGCCGGCGGTGTAGACGCCCTCGCCGTACTGCGCCTGCATCGCCGCACGCACCATCTCGGCCAGATAGGGCGCATCGGTCTCCGATTGCTGGGCGTGAAGGCGCGCGGTCTGCGGCGCGTCCAGCGCATTCTGGTATTCGGCCTCGTCGATGTAGCGCAGTTCGTACATCCGGCGCAGCACGTAGGCCCGGCGCGCCATCGCCGCGGTGGGATTGGAAATCGGGTTCGTGTTCGACGGCGCCTTCGGCAGGCCGGCGATCATCGCGATTTCGGCGACGCTCAGCTTGTCGAGCGTGGTGCCGTAATAGACCTGGGCGGCGGCACCGACGCCGTAGGCGCGTTGCCCCAGGAAAATCTTGTTCAGGTAGAGCTCGAGGATCTGATCCTTGGTCAGCTCACGCTCGATCTTCACCGCGAGCACGATTTCCTTCAGCTTGCGCTGGTAGGTTTTCTCGCGCGAGAGGAAGAAGTTGCGCGCGAGCTGCATCGTGATCGTGCTGCCGCCCTGGCGCTTCTCGTGGGAGCGCGCGAGATCGAGACCGGCGCGCACGATCGCCATCCAGTCGACGCCGGGATGTTCGTAGAAGCGATCGTCCTCCGCTGCGATGAAGGCCTGTTTCACCAGCGGCGGCACCTCGTCGATGGCGACGGGATTGCGCCGCTTTTCGCCGAACTCGGCGATCAGGCTGCCGTCACGGGTGTAGACCCGCAGCGGCGTCTGGAGGCGCACCTCGCGCAGGCTGGCGGCGGACGGCAGCTGAGGCATGACCCACCACAGCACTGCGCCGGTCAGGCCGACCATCACGCAGGCCGCGGTGAGCAGCAGATAGAAGGCGATGCGCAACATCTAGCGTCTCTTGGGCGTTTTAACTACCAGATGTAACGCCGTTCAACTTTAAGTAGATTTAGTAAGATTCGGTTTATATTGATCTTTCGTGAATAAACCGTTTGTCTTTTGGAAGGGCCTTGGCTATAGTTAGGGCTAAATTTTAAGGTTAATGGACATTACGTCGCCGTAACCTATTAATTTTAAAGGATTAATTGTGGCGCTGTTCCGACGAAGCCAAGTCCCGCTGCTCGGTGTCGACATCAGCTCGACTTCCGTGAAGTTGCTGGAGCTCTCACGCTCCGGCGGACGGTACCGAGTGGAGAGTTATGCGGTGGAACCGCTGCCGCCCAACTCGGTGATGGAAAAGAATATCACGGATGCTCAGCTGGTCGGCGAGGCGATCGCCCGCGCCGTCAAGAAGTCCGGGACGCGAACCAAGCTCGGCGCCTGCGCGGTCGCGGGCTCGGCGGTCATCACCAAGGTCATCTCGATGCCGGCCAACCTGTCCGAAGAGGAACTGGAAAGCCAGATCCAGATGGAGGCCGATCAGTACATTCCCTACGCACTCGACGAAATCAGCCTCGATTTCTCGATTCTCGGGCCCTCGGCCAACGATCCGGGCCGCATCGACGTGCTGCTCGCCGCCTCGCGCAGCGACAACGTCGACGTGCGCGTGGCCGCCCTCGAAGTCGCTGCCCTGCAGGCCAAGATCGTCGACGTCGAGGCCTTCGCGCTGGAGAACGCCGTCGCCCTGCTGGCGGCCCAGGGCGGCCCGGTGGGCCAGGCCCACATTCTCGCGGTGATGGACGTCGGCGCCACGTCCTCGACGCTCAGCGTGCTCGAGGACTGCAAGATCATCTATACCCGCGAGCAGCTGTTCGGCGGACGTCAGCTGACCGATGAGATCCAGCGCCGTTACGGCCTGTCCTACGAGGAAGCCGGCCTCGCCAAGCGCCAGGGCGGGCTGCCGGACAACTACGAACCCGAGGTGCTGCGCCCCTTCATGGAGTCGATGGCGCAGGAAGTGAACCGCGCGCTGCAATTCTTCTACTCGTCGAGCCAGGTCGGCACCGTCGATCACGTCGTGATGGCCGGCGGCTGCGCCTCGATTCCCGGCATCGACACGGTGGTGCAGTCGAAGATCGACACGCCGACCTCGATCGCCAATCCCTTCGCGAACATGACCGCCGCCCCGCGCGTGCGCGCCGAGGCGCTCGCCAACGACGCACCGGCGCTGATGATCGCCTGTGGCCTCGCGCTGAGGAGCTTCGACTGATGGCCCGCATAAACCTGTTGCCGTGGCGCGCCGAACTCCGCAAGCAGCGGCGCAACGAGTACCTGGCCATCGTCGGCGCCTTCGCGGCGCTGGCGGTCCTGGTCTGGGGCGGCATCCACTTCCACTTCAAGGAGCGCATCGAGTTCCAGAACGAGCGCAACGACTACCTGCGCAGGGAAATCGCGTCGCTGGACAAGAAGATCAAGGAAATTCAGGAGCTCGAGAAGGAGAAGGAGCGGCTCATCGCGCGCATGAAGGCGATCGAGACCCTGCAGTCGAGCCGCCCGATCATCGTCCACATCTTCGACGAGCTCGTGACTTCGCTGCCGGAAGGCGTCTACCTCAAGGAGGTGTCGCAGACCGGCACCGCGATCACCTTGAAAGGAGTCGCCGAGTCGAACGCGCGCGTGTCGAGTTTCATGCGCAACATCGAGAAATCGCAGTGGCTCAAGGATCCGAAGCTCGAAATCATCCAGTCGTCCGATGAGTCGGGCCGCCGGATCGCGAACTTCACGCTGCGGATGACGCAGAACATCCCGAAGACGGAAACGGAGGAAGGGGAAGAAGCGTCATGAAGCTCTCGGACCTCAACAATCTGAGTTTCCAGAACATCGGGTCGTGGCCACTGCCGGTCAAGACCGTGTTCATCCTGATCGTCTGCGGCGCGATACTGGGGCTCGCGACGTGGCAGGACATCAACCCGCTGCGCGAGAACCTGCGCAAGGCGCAGGACGAGGAAGTCGCGCTGAAGAGCACCTTCGAGACCAAGCAGAAGAAGGCGGCGAACCTGCAAGCGCTGAAGGAACAGCTCGAAGACATCAAGGAAACCTTCGGCGATCTGCTCAAGCGGCTGCCGAACAAGACCGAGGTCGCGGCACTGCTCGTCGACATCTCGCAGCAGGGCCTGGGCGCAGGGCTCGAGTTCCAGCTGTTCAAGCCGGGTACCGAGCAGCCGGCGGACTTCTATGTCGAGCTGCCGATCCAGATCAAGGTGCTCGGCAACTACCACGCCTTCGGCACGTTCATCAGCGGGGTGTCCGATCTGCCGCGCATCGTGACGAACCACAACATCCGAATCCTCAGCAGCCAGAAGGGCGACACGCTGTCGTTCGAGACCACGGCCAAGACCTATCGCTACATGGACGAGGACGAAGAAGCCGCCGAGGCGGCGAAAGTGGCCGCGGCTGCGAAGAAGAAGGGCAAGCGGAGATGAGCAATCGTATGTCCGTCAACACCGGATCGGCGCTGCTCCTCGTCGCGCTCGGCGTCGCCCTGTCCGGCTGCGTCAATCGCGATAAGAGCGATCTCGAGGACTACGTCGCGCAGGTGCTGAGCCGCAAAGGCGGCCAGATCGAGCCGCTGCCGCCGATCAAGCCTTACGAGCGCTATCTGTACCAGTCCGCCGAGCAAGGGCTGCGTGATCCCTTCACGCCGTTCACGGAGCAGGCGCAGAAGCAGGAAGAGATCGCTGCCGCACCCGACGCCGCGCAGCAGGCCTACAACGACGAGATCCTCGCGCACAACCGCGAGGAGCTCGAAGGCTTCGAGCTCGACAGCCTGCGCATGGTGGGGACGCTGCAGGACGACAGCGAGTTGTGGGGCATCGTGCGCGACAACGCGGGCACGGTGCATCGCGTGCAGGTCGGCAACTACCTCGGGCGCAACTACGGCAAGATCCTGAACATCCAGGAAGACCGCATCGACTTGCGGGAAATCGTGAAGGACGACGAAGGGCGCTGGGAGGAACGCGAAGCGTCTCTGGCCCTCGCCGAAGAAGAATAGATCAACCCAGGTTAGGGGTAATCGAACATGAGAGCTGCGACCATTCGACTGTTGAACCGGCTGTCGGCGCGACGGGCCGCCCCATCGGGCCTCGCGGGGCTGATCGGCCTGTTGCTCGGCGGCACGCTGCTCGGGGTGCCGCTGTCCGCGCTGGCGGCGTCACTGAACGGCATCTCCTATACCGCCCTGCCCGGCGATCGCGTGCAGGTGGAGCTCGAACTGTCGGAGCCGGTGACAGCCGAACCGCTGAACTTCACGATCGACAACCCCGCGCGCGTCGCCCTCGACTTCCCGGCGACGAGTCTGAACGTTCCGGTGAGAACGCAGACCATCGGCGTCGGCAAGGTCGAAAGCGTGACGGCGGTCGAAGCCGAAGGCCGCACGCGCGTCGTGATGAATCTCGTGCAGGTCGTCCCCTATTCGCTGAAGACCGAGGGCAACAAGGTCAAGGTGCTGCTCGAAGGCGTGCCGGCGGACATCACCGCCGACGTCAGGCCGACCGTGGCCGGGGCGGCGCCGGCGGCGCGGCCGGCCACGGCGCTCGCGGCCGGCGGCGTCACGATGCCGGGCAGCGCCGCCGGCGAGAGCATCCGCGCCCTCGATTTCCGGCGCGGTGACCACGGCGAAGCGCAGATCGTCGTCGATCTGTCCGATCCGAACGTCGGCATCAACATTCAGGAGCAGGGCGACAAGCTGCTCGTCGACTTCATCGGCACGAGCCTGCCCGACGAGCTCGATCGCAAGCTCGACGTCACGGACTTCGCGACGCCGGCGAAGGAGATCGACACTTTCCGGCACGGCAACGGCACGCGCATGGTCGTCACCCCGACCGGGCTCTACGAGCACCTCGCCTACCAGTCGGACAACACCTTCACGCTCGAGCTGAAGCCGCTGACCAAGCAGGAAGAGGAAGAGCTCAAGAAGGAGAAGTTCGGCTACACGGGCGAGCGCCTGTCGCTGAACTTCCAGGACATCGAGGTTCGCGCGGTACTGCAGCTCATCGCCGACTTCACGGGCTTCAATCTCGTCACCAGCGACACCGTCGGCGGCAACGTCACGCTGCGCCTGAAGAACGTGCCCTGGGATCAGGCGCTGGATCTGATCCTCAAGAGCAAGAACCTGGGCAAGCGTCAGAACGGCAACGTGATGATGATCGCGCCGCAGGAAGAAATCGCCGCCAACGAGAAGCTCGAGGCGGAGACCAAGAAGCAGCTCGAGGAGCTGGCGCCGCTGCGCACCGAGTTCATCCAGGTCAACTATGCGAAGGCCCAGGACATCGCGACCCTGCTGCGCACGCGCGGCAACACGCCGGGCGCCGGCGCCGGCGGCACGGCCAATCGCAACCGCAACGACAACCTGCTGTCGCCGCGCGGCAGCGTGACCGTCGATCAGCGCACCAACACGCTGCTGGTGCAGGACACCGCCGACAAGCTGACGGACATCCGCAAGCTCGTCGCCGCGCTGGACATCCCCGTGCGCCAGGTGCTGATCGAGTCGCGCATCGTCGTCGCCAACGAGGACTTCAGCAAGGACATCGGCGTGCGCTTCGGCTACAGCCAGATCAACAATCCGAAAAACCTCGCGCTCAACGAAGGCAACGGTACGCAGTCCGACTTCATCAGCGTCATCGGCGGCGACATCGACGGCGACGTCGACTACGGCGGCGGCACGGCCTTCGTCACGCCGCAGGGCGAGGAGAACTACATCGTGAACCTGCCCGTCGCCGGCCCGGCTGCGGCCTTCCGCTGGTCGATCGGCAAGATCGGCAGCTACCTGCTGCAGCTCGAGCTGTCGGCGCTGCAGGTCGAGGGTCGCGGCGAGGTGATCGCGAGCCCGCAGGTGATCACGGCGAACCAGAAGCAGGCGACGATCGAATCCGGTACCGAGATCCCGTACCAGGAGGCGACTTCCAGCGGCGCGACCAACGTGTCGTTCAAGAAGGCCGTGCTGAGCCTGCAGGTCACGCCGCACATCACGCCGGACGATCGCGTGATCATGGACCTCGTCGTCAACCGCGACTCGGTCGGCCAGGTGTTCGCCGGCGTGCCGAGCATCGACACCAACGAGGTCAACACCCAGGTGCTGGTCGAGAACGGCGAGACCGTCGTGCTTGGCGGCATCTTCGAGTCGAACAACCGTTCGGACATCGACAAGGTGCCGTTCTTCGGCGACGTGCCCTACCTCGGCCACCTCTTCAAGCGCACCGGCGTCAGCTCCGAGAAGCAGGAGCTCCTGATCTTCGTGACCCCGAAGATTCTCAAGGAGTCGCTGTCCCTGTCGCAGCGCTGAGCGCTTCGGCAGCTGGGAAACGCGGGACTTCGGTCCCGCGTTTTTTTTGCGCGCCCCGGAGCGACCTGCAACAATCCCGGCGAATACTCCCTGACGAGCACGCGGCGTGAGCAAGTCGTCGAGTCGCATCTTTCTGGTCGGCCCGATGGGGGCCGGCAAGACCACCATCGGCCGCAAGCTCGCGCGCGCCCTGCGGCTGCGCTTCGTCGACTGCGACCATGAAATCGAGCAGCGGACCGGCGCGTCGATTCCGCTGATTTTCGACATCGAGGGCGAGGCTGGCTTCCGGGCCCGGGAGAAGCGCGTGATCGAGGAGCTGACGCTCGCCGACGACACCGTCGTCGCCACCGGCGGCGGCGCCGTGCTCGATCCCGACAACCGCGCCGTGCTGAAGGCGCGCGGCTTCGTCGTCTACCTGCACGCGCCGCTCGAGCATCTGCTGGCGCGGACCCGCGGCGACACCAACCGGCCGCTGCTGAAGACCGGCGATCGCGTCAAGAAGATGCAGGAATTGATGAAGCTCCGGGAGCCGCTCTACCGCGAAGTCGCCGATTTGATAGTCGATACCGGCGCGTTAACATTGGCCGCAGTGGTCCAGCAAATCCGCAGCGCCCTCCCGTGATCCGAGTCGACGTCGAACTCGCCGAACGCAGCTATCCGATCTTCATCGGTGCCGGCCTGCTGCGCGACGCGGCCCTGATCGGGCGGGCGATCAAGACCCGGCAGGTGATGGTCGTCACCAACGAGCGGATCGCGCCGCTGTATCTCGAGCGGCTGCTCGCCGGCCTCGGCGACCGCCAGGTCGCGTCCGTGGTGCTGCCGGACGGCGAGGAATACAAGACGCTGGACAGCTTCTCGCTCATCATGACGGCGCTGCTCGAGCATCGCTTCGAGCGCGGCTGCACCGTGGTCGCCCTCGGCGGCGGCGTGGTCGGCGACCTCGCCGGTTTCGCGGCCGCCTGCTACCAACGCGGCGTGCGCTTCGTGCAGGTGCCGACGACGCTGCTCGCGCAGGTCGATTCCGCGGTCGGCGGCAAGACCGCGGTCAATCACCCGCTGGGCAAGAACATGATCGGCGCCTTCCATCAACCGGTCGCGGTGCTCGCCGATCTCGACAGCCTGTCGACGCTGGAGTTGCGCGAGTTCCGGGCCGGCGTCGCCGAGATCATCAAGTACGGCCTGATCCGCGATCGCGAGTTCTTCGAATGGCTGGAATTGAACCTCGACGCGCTGATGACGCGCGAGGCCGCCGCCGTGACGCATGCGATCAAGCGCTCCTGCGAGAACAAGGCCGAGGTCGTCGCCGCCGACGAGCACGAGAGCGGCGAGCGCGCGCTGCTGAACCTCGGTCACACCTTCGGCCATGCCATCGAGCATGCCTTGGGCTACGGCAGCTGGCTGCACGGCGAGGCGGTCGGCGCCGGCATGTGCATGGCGGCGCGGATGTCGGCGCGGATCGGCATGATTGCGCCGACGACGCGCGATCGCATCATCGCGCTGATCGCGCGGGCCGGGCTGCCCGTCGCGCCGCCGCCGGGCCCGTCCGTCGACGAGCTGCTCGAGGCGATGAGCGTCGACAAGAAGAACCAGGACGGCCGCATCCGGCTCGTGCTGCTCGATGCCATCGGTCATGCCTCGGTGCGGGACGACTACGACACCCAAGCCCTGCGCGAAGTGCTGGCCGGCGGCGCGGCGCCACGTCCCGCGTGAGCCTTCGCGTGCCGCACGGCCGTTCCACGAGGCCTTGAGCAGCGCCGTGCCCGGCACGCTCGCCCCTTACGCCGTCTCCGAGCTGAATACCCGCGGCCGCTCGCATCCCGAGCCGCCGCCGAGCTGGCGCAGCGAGTTCCAGCGCGACCGCGACCGCATCATCCACTCCTCGGCGTTTCGCCGCCTCGAGTACAAGACGCAGGTCTTCGTCAATCACGAGGGCGACATGTTCAGGACGCGCCTCACGCACTCGCTCGAGGTCGCCCAGATCGCACGCAGCGTCGCGCGGGCACTCGCGCTGAACGAGGATCTCGTCGAGGCGATCACCCTCGCCCACGATCTGGGGCACACGCCCTTCGGCCATGCCGGCCAGCATGCGCTGAACGCCTGCATGCGCGAGTTCGGCGGTTTCGAGCACAATCTGCATTCGCTGCGCGTGGTCGACGAGCTCGAACAGCGCTATCCGAATTTCTTCGGCCTCAACCTGCTGTTCGAGACGCGCGAAGGCATCCTGAAGCACTGCAGCCGCGAACATGCGGCGCGGCTCGGCGAGCTGGGGCGCCGCTTCCTCGAGCGCCGCCAGCCGTCGCTGGAGGCGCAGCTCGCCAACGTCGCCGACGAGATCGCCTACAACCACCACGACATCGACGATGGCCTGCGGGCCTCGCTGATCCCCTGGCGCAAGCTGCGCGAAGTCGGGCTGTTCCGGGACATCGAGGACGCGACGCGACAGCGCTGGCCGGGGCTGGACGCCAAGCGCCTGCGCTACACGGTGATCCGCGAAATGCTGAATCGCTTCGTGCAGGACTTGATCGAAACCAGCCGCGCGCGCATCGCGCAGGCGGCGCCCGCCGACATCGAAGCCGTGCGCGGCGCCGGCGCGCCGCTGATCGAGTTCAGCGCGGCGATGCGCGAGCAGCACCTCG
>JBFWSI010000115.1:0-9188 GCA_050248455.1 Gammaproteobacteria bacterium
GCGGGCTTGCGATCCTTCAGCAACAGGCGGCTGAACAGCAGCATGTAGGCGATGCCGACCGCCGCGCAGGCGAGGCCGACCGGCGCGATGGCGAAGAGCCCCGGCTTCTCACCCGTCGCGTCGCGCAGCAGGCCGTAGACGACCACGTTGGTGCTGGTACCGATCTCGGTGCACAGGCCGCCGAGGATGGTCGCGAAGCTCAGCGGCATCATGAACTGCGACGGCGACATCCGGAGTTTCTTCGCCCAGTCGTTGACGACCGGCACCAGCATCGCGACCAGCGGCGTGTTGTTCATGATCGAGCTCATCAGCGCCGCCGGTATCATCATCCGCGCCTGCGCGGCGACGAGACTGGTCGGCCGGCCGAGGATGCGCTGCGCGAGCCAGGCCATGCCGCCGGTCTCGCGCAGGCCGGTGGCGACGATGAACAGCACGCCGACCGTGATCAGCCCCTCGTTGGCGAAGCCGGCGAGCGCTTCCTTGGTGTCGAGCACGCCGCAGCTCAGCAGGAAGGTCAGCGCCGCGATCATCACGAGATCGGGGCCGACGGTGCTCAGGGTCAGGGCCAGCAGCACGGCGAGCACCGTGGCGAGGGTCAGCAGGGCTTCCGGGGTCATCGTCGTCTCGGTTCCGCGGCACGTGCCGTAGGAGCGGGGCGCAGAGCATAGCGGAGAACGGCGCGGGTCGGCGTGTCGATTCGTCATATCGACGCTGCGTCCCGGCATATCAAGCCCGGCTTCCCGCGGTCGCTATCAGGACTTCGAGCCGGTCGTTCGCCGGTACCCCAGCTGGAGACCGCCGCATGAACGCTCCCGTTGCCGCCAAGTCCGGGCCGCGCACGGCCGCCGAACCGATCTTCGTGTTCGGCTCGAACATGCTCGGTGAACACCTCGAAGGCCATGCGCAGATCGCGGCGCGCCTGCACCGTGCCGCGGCCGGCGAGTGGGACGGCCGCACCGGCAACGCCTATGCGATTCCCTACCGCGATCGCCAGCTCAAGCTGCTGCCGCTGGCCGACATCGCACGTTACGTCGAACGCTTCAAGGCCTATGCGAACGAACACCGCGCGCTGACGCTGCAGATCGCGCGCTTCGCCTGCGAGAAGGGGGCGTTCAGCGATGTCGACATCGCGGGCCTGTTTCGCGATGCGCCGCCGAACGCGGTGCTGCCGGCGCTGTGGCAACGGCTGCTCGATCCGCAGAAGCCGGTCCGGATCATGGTCTACGATCCGGCGGGGCGATTGCTGGCGGCCGAATGGCAGGCCCTGCTCGGGCGCTACCTGAACGTCAACCTGCCGCTGTGGGGCGCGAGCGGCGTCGAGCTGATCAGCGCCGGCGCCGCGCGCAACGTCGTCGCCACCGACGCCGCGGCCCGGCACCTGGGCCTGAAGCACCGCGTGATCGGCGAGAACCCGGCCTATTTCGGCGCGCAGTCGCCGATGGCCGCGGAGATGAAGGCGGTGTGGTCGGCAACCCACCTGCTCTCTATCACCGATCCCGATCAGACCGCCCAGCCCGCGCACGTGCGCGTGCTGTCGTATGCGACGCGCGGCGGCCTCGACTGCGACGATCTCTATCCCGGCATGTACGACCAGTGAGACTCTGAACAAGTCCATCCTGGGCTTGTTCGCGAGCGGGCCACCCATGGCCCGCGGAAACGCCGCCTTTGCCGAGTTTCCCAGGCGGACGCCTCAACAGCAGCGCCGCACCCCGTTCCAGCGGCGCTCGAGCTCCTCGCGATGAAAGGCCGCGCGCGACAGCGGTTCGTGACCGCAGCCCGCATGCGCAGCGTCCCAGGCCGCACGATAGGCGCGATAAGCGGCATCGCCGTTCAGCCACGCGAGCCAGGCGACGAGTCCCGGCCAGCAGCGCTTCGAGGCCGTCACGGCGAAGCCAGTTCGCTGCGCGCGTACGGCGCTTCGGACAGCGGCAGCGCGTCGCCGCGCAGCGCGCGGCGGCACATGCGCACGGTCTCGAACACGACGACCCAGGTGATGATCAGGAACAGCGCCGTCATCGTTGCATTGAGATAGTCGTTGAAGATCAGGCGCGGCGCGCTCGCGACGGCGTCGGGCGGCAGCAGGCCGTCGGCGAGCTTGCGCTGCAGATCCTCGGCGTGGGCCAGGAAGCCGATGCGCGGCGCGTCGTCGAACAATTTGTACCAGGCTGCGCTCGTCGTCACGGTGACGAGCCAGGCGAGCGGCCCGGCCGTGATCAGCGCCTGCCAGCCGCGGCCGGATTTCACGAGGATGGTGGTGGCGACGCACAGCGCGATCGCCGCGAGCATCTGGTTCGCGATGCCGAACAGCGGCCACATGCTGTTGATGCCGCCGAGCGGATCGAGGGTGCCCTGGTACAGGAACCAGCCCCAGGCGCCGACGACGAGCGCGCTGGTCAGCAGCACGCCGGGATACCAGCTCGTGCGGCCGAGCGGCGCGTGGAAGTTGCCGAGCAGGTCCTGCAGCATGAAGCGCGCGACGCGCGTGCCGGCGTCGAGCGTGGTCAGGATGAACAGCGCCTCGAACATGATCGCGAAGTGGTACCACAGCGCGAGGAGGCCGCCGCCCGACAGCGACGAGAAGATGTGCGCCATGCCGACCGCGAGCGAGGGCGCGCCGCCGGTGCGCGCGAACAGCGTCGCCTCGCCCATCTGCCTCGCGAGCGTGTCCATCTGCTCGACGGTGACGGGATAACCCCAGCCGGAGATCGTCGCGACCGCGGTCGCCGCGTCCTTGCCGACCACCGCGGCCGCGCTGTTGATCGCGAAATAGACGCCGGGATCGAGCACGCAGGCGGCGACGATCGCCATCACGGCGACGAAGGACTCCATCATCATGCCGCCGTAGCCGATCATCCGGGCGTCCGCCTCGTTCGCGATCAGCTTCGGCGTCGTGCCGGACGAGATCAGCGCGTGGAAGCCCGAGATCGCGCCGCAGGCGATGGTGATGAAGACGAAGGGGAAGAGGGGGCCCGAGAAAATCGGCCCGGTGCCGTCGATGAACGGCGTCACGGCCGGCATGCGGATGTCGGGCCGGATGATGACGATCGCGACGGCGAGCGCGGCGATGGTGCCGATCTTCATGAAGGTCGAGAGATAGTCGCGCGGCGCGAGCAGCAGCCACACCGGCAGCACGGCGGCGCAGAAACCGTAGGCGATGATCATCAGTGCGAGCGCCGGGCCGTCGTAGTCGAACCACGCACGCAGCCCGGGCTGGTGGTCGAGCCAGCCGCCGCCGACGACGGCGCCGAGCAGCAGGACGACGCCGATCGCCGTGCCTTCCAGCACCTGGCCCGGGCGCACGCTGCGCATGTACAGGCCGATGAGCACGGCGATCGGAATGGTTGCCGCGACCGTCGACGTCGCCCACGGGCTGTGCTTCATCGCGTTGACGACGACGATGCCGAGCACGGCGATGAGGATGATCATGATCGTCATCACGCCGGCCAGCGCCGCGGCGCCGCCGACCGGTCCCAGCTCGTCGCGCGCCATCTGCCCCAGCGAGCGCCCGTTGCGGCGTATCGAGAAGAACAGGATCACGAAGTCCTGCACGCAGCCGCCGAGCACGCCGCCGATCAGGATCCACAGCGTGCCCGGCAGATAGCCGAACTGCGCGGCGAGCGTCGGGCCGATCAGCGGGCCGGGGCCCGCGATCGCGGCGAAGTGGTGGCCGAAGACGATCCAGCGGTTGGTCGGCATGAAATCGCGGCTGTCGTTGAGCCGCTCGGCCGGCGTCGCTCGCGTCGCGTCGAGCATCAGTACCTTGGTCGCGACGAAGGCGCTGTAGAAGCGGTAGGCGAGCGCGTACACGCAGAGCGCGGCGACGATGAACCACAGGCTGTTGATCGCCTCGCCGCGATGGAGCGCGATGCCGCCGACGGCCCCGGCGCCGAGGATCGCGACGGCGAGCCAGGCGAGCAGGCCGGGGCCGCTCAAGCCCTGCTGACGACGCGCGGAACGAGTAGGGAATGCCTGCATCGATGGGCCCTCTGACGTTGACGACACTGCACCGGACGGGGGACGCGGCCGCTACGATAGCGTCCGCTGGATCGGTGCTCAATGCGGCGGGAGGCAGTAGGTCTCGAAAGGGGCGACCTGCGCAAACTCGTGGCGAATCTTCGGTCGAGTTCGATCCTGCCCGATTCAGTCGGCGTCCGGCCCTTGCCGCAACAGGGCGTCGACGTCGGCCAGATCCTGCGGCCTTCCCAGCATCCGTTTGTTTTCGAGCAGGCTGTCCCGGCCCAACAGCGGAAGCGCAATGCCGGACACCGTCACGGTGACGTGAGTCGTCCAAGCACTGTCGAATTCGAGGCCGGTAAGGCTGGTCAGGAGATCGATGCGTCGGGGCGGAAGTCCGACCTGGATGACGACGCTACGAGTCGTCAAATCCTGCTGCCGAATGCCGAGGGCCTCGATCGGGGCGCCGAAGTCGAGCAGTGCCTGCCACACGCGGGCCGCATTGTCGGCGGTCGCCTCCACCCAGATGTCCAGATCACCGGTGGCGCGCGGTATGCCATGGCCGGCGAGCGCATGCGCACCGACGATCAGAAATCTGGCTCCTGCGCCTTGCAGCGCGCGCAGCATGTCGAGGAAATCTTCGTTCACGCGTACCGTTCGTGCGCCGGCGCGTCCATCGTCAGGCGCTTCACCGGTGTCTCGGCTCGTGAATAGGCGGGAAGCGGGCGACCCGTCATCGCCCATGCATCCAGGGCAAGCTGCCACATCGATGCCAGCGCCGTCTCCGCCGACATGTCGCTCGGCGCTTCGCTCGAGGCCGACATGGCGAGCTTGACCACGTGCCATTCGCGGCGCGCGTCACGTCTGCGTATTGCGGCTGGATCCTGCTCGCTCATGCTGCGAAGGATTCTAGCAGCTCGCCCGGCAGGCATGAGCGAACTGCAAGCGGATCTTCGTGGCCCGGGTGCAGCGTAGCGAAACCCGGGATCTTCCTCCGGCCGAAGCGCCCAATCCCGGGTTGCGCGCTGCGCGCTCCACCCGGGCTACGAAGATGGGCTACGGCGCTCTTTCGCGTTCGGCGATTCAAAACAAGCCCGTGATGTTCCCCGCCTCGTCGACGTCGATGTTCTCGGCCGCGGGCACTTTGGGCAGGCCCGGCATCGTCATCATGTCGCCGGCGACGGCGACGACGAAGCCCGCGCCGGCCGCGAGCCGCACTTCGCGGATCGCGACGGTGTGGCCGCTCGGCGCGCCGAGGGCGGCGGGGTCGGTAGAGAACGACATCTGCGTCTTCGCCATGCAGATCGGGAAACGGCCGTAGTCGGCGTTCAGCGCCTCGAGCTGGGCCTTGACCTTCGCGTCGGCGCTGATCCCGGCCGCGCCGTAGATGCGGGTCGCGACGGCCTCGAGCTTCTGCCACAGCGAGGCCGATTCGTCGTAGACGTAGCGATGCGGCCGCGTGTTGCCGTCGGCGACTTCGGTGACGGCGCGCGCGAGATCCTCGGCGCCGGCCCCGCCCTGCGCCCAGTGCCGGGCGACGACCGCGCGACCGCCGAGGGAGCGTACCTTGTCTAGAATCAGCTCGACCTCGGCGTCGGTGTCCTGCGTGAAGTGGTTGATGCACACGACGCAGGGCAGGCCGTAGTGCTCGGTGATGTTGCGGTAGTGGCGTTCGAGATTGACGAGGCCCTGGGTCAGCGCCGGCAGGTTCTCGCTCGCCAGCGCGTCCTTCTTCACGCCGCCGTGGTACTTCAGTGCCCGCACCGTGGCGACGAGCACGGCCGCGCGCGGCGCGAGGCCGGCCTTGCGGCACTTGATGTCGATGAACTTCTCGGCGCCGAGATCGGCGCCGAAGCCCGCCTCGGTGATCACGTAGTCGGCGAGCTTCAGCGCGGCTTTCGTCGCCGACACGCTGTTGCAGCCGTGGGCGATGTTCGCGAACGGCCCGCCGTGCACGAAGGCGAGATTGTTCTCCAGCGTCTGCACCAGGTTCGGCTTGATCGCGTCCTTCAGCAGCGCCGCCATCGCGCCGTGCGCCTTCAGGTCGCGCGCGCGGACCGGCTTGCGGCCCTGCGTGGTGTAGCCGACGACGATGTCGCCGAGGCGCTCCTTCAGGTCCTGCAGCGAGGTGGCGAGGCAGAAGATCGCCATCACTTCGGACGCGACGGTGATGTCGTAGCCGTCCTCGCGCACATAGCCGTTCGCGGTGCCGCCGAGGCCGATGGTGATCTTGCGCAGCGCGCGGTCGTTCATGTCGACGACGCGCTTCCAGGCGATGAGACGCGGATCGAGATCGAGCGCATTGCCGTGGTTGATGTGGTTGTCGATCAGCGCCGCGAGCAGGTTGTGCGCGGCGCCGATGGCGTGGAAGTCGCCGGTGAAGTGCAGGTTGATGTCTTCCATCGGCACGACCTGCGCGTAGCCGCCGCCGGCCGCGCCGCCCTTGACGCCGAAGCAGGGCCCGAGCGACGGCTCGCGCAGGCAGATGATGGCGTTGCGGCCAAGGCGGTTCAGCGCATCGCCGAGGCCGACGGTGGTCGTCGTCTTGCCTTCGCCGGCAGGGGTCGGGCTGATCGCCGTGACGAGGATCAGCTTGCCGTCCGGTCGATCCTTCAGGCTGTCGAGGTAGTCGAGCGAAATCTTCGCCTTGTAATGCCCGTAGGGTTCGAGATGTTCGCTCGCGATGCCGTGACGTTCGGCGGCGAGCGCCACGATCGGGCGTTTCTTCGCCGCCTGTGCGATTTCGATGTCGGACATGCCGGTCTCCTGGAAGCTGGCTGTAGGGAATTCGGGGCGACGGGCGCGGGATCGAGACGCTCGCGATCTCGCCCGCGCGGATGCACATCGGCAGGGCCGCCGGCGGTGCACCGCGCGACGCTCGGCGCGGGCCGCCGTCGAAGGCGCTCTCTGCATGCACGAGCACGAAACGCGCGGCATTCTAGCACTGCGATCGCCGCGTGCCGCCAGCGCGGGTCGCGCGGGGAGAGACTGTATACAGATCGGCACGCGCGGCCGCCGGAGCGGCGAGGACGGCGGCGTTCGCATGCGCGGCGTGGCCGCGAAAAATGCTGCCGCAGACGCTGGATCGCGCCGCGTCCACCGCAACGCGAAGCGCGATCGACGCCGCGCGTCGCGCGCCTCGCGCGGGCATCGGGCGTTGAGAAAGAGGGGCACATCTGGTAGCTTGCCGGCACAAGAAAAAGGCCGGCCATGCACCGCCTTTGCACGCCCGAAACGCAGTGTCCGTTCACCCAGGAATGCCGTCAGTCACGAGCCCATGACCCGCTACGTCTTCATCACCGGCGGCGTCGTCTCCTCCCTCGGCAAGGGCATCGCATCCGCCTCGCTCGGCGCGATCCTCGAAGCCCGCGGACTCGACGTCGCGATGATCAAGCTCGATCCCTACATCAACGTCGACCCGGGCACGATGAGCCCCTTCCAGCACGGGGAAGTCTTCGTCACCGAGGACGGCGCGGAGACCGATCTCGATCTCGGGCACTACGAGCGCTTCGTGCGCCAGCGCACCAGCGCGAAGAGCAACTACACCACCGGCCGCATCTACGAGCGCGTGATCCGCAAGGAGCGTCGCGGCGAATATCTCGGGGCGACCGTGCAGGTGATCCCGCACATCACCGACGAGATCAAGGCCTGCATCGTGCAGGGCGCGGGCGACGCCGAGATCGCGATGGTCGAGATCGGCGGCACCGTCGGCGACATCGAATCCCTGCCGTTTCTCGAAGCCATCCGCCAGATGCGGGTCGAGCTCGGCGCGCGCCACACGCTGTTCATTCATCTCACGCTGGTGCCCTACATCCCGTCGGCCGGCGAGGTGAAGACCAAGCCGACGCAGCACTCGGTGAAGGAGCTGCGCTCGATCGGCATCCAGCCCGACATCCTGATCTGCCGCGGCGACCGCCCGGTGCCGGCCGGCGAGAAGCGCAAGATCGCGCTGTTCACGAACGTCGAGGAGCGCGCCGTCATCTCCGCGATCGACGCCGACTCGATCTACAAGATCCCGGAGCTGCTGCACGAGCAGGGCCTCGACGACATCGTCGTCGAGAAGCTCGGCATCGAGGCGCCGCCGGCGAACCTCGCCGAGTGGCGCGCCGTCGTCGAGGCGCAGACCACGCCGAGGAACGAAGTCGACATCGCGATGGTCGGCAAGTACGTCTACCTGACCGAGTCGTACAAGTCGCTGTCCGAAGCGCTGATCCATGCCGGCATCCACACGCGCACGCGCGTCAACATCCGCTACGTCGACTCCGAGGTCTTCGAGCGCGAGGGCGTCGCGGGCCTCGAGGGCATGGACGCGATCCTGGTGCCCGGCGGCTTCGGCGAGCGCGGCATCGAGGGCAAGGTGCTCGCCGCCCGCTACGCGCGCGAGCACCAGGTGCCCTATCTCGGCATCTGCCTCGGCATGCAGGTCGCCGTGATCGAGTACGCGCGGCACTGCGCCGGGCTCGCGGATGCGCACAGCACCGAGTTCTCGCGCGAGACCAAGCATCCCGTCATCGCGCTGATCACCGAATGGATGGCCTCCGACGGGGCGGTCCATCGCCGCGACGAGCGCAGCGACAAGGGCGGCACGATGCGTCTCGGCGGCCAGCAGTGCCGGCTCGCGCCGGACAGCTTCGTCGCCCGCGCCTACGGCACGGATACCATCGTCGAGCGTCACCGCCACCGCTACGAGTTCAACAACACCTACCAGATGGAGCTCGAGGCCGCTGGCCTGCGCATCGCCGGGCGCTCGATGGACGGCAACCTGGTCGAGATCGTCGAGATCCCGAGCCATCCGTGGTTCGTCGGCTGCCAGTTCCATCCCGAGTTCACGTCGACGCCGCGCGACGGCCATCCGCTGTTCACCGCCTTCGTGCGGGCTGCGCTGGCCCACAAGCAGCGCCGGGCGGCCGCGACCGAACATGCGGCTATGTGATTTCGAGGTCGGCGGGGACGCGCCGCTGTTCCTGATCGCGGGTCCCTGCGTGATCGAGAGCGAGGGGCTGGTGATGGACGTCGCCGGCACGCTGCGCGAGATCACGCGCGAGCTCGGCATTCACTACGTCTTCAAGGCTTCCTACGACAAGGCCAACCGCACCTCGCACGAGAGCTTCCGCGGTCCCGGACTCGAGCAGGGCCTCAAGATCCTCGACAAGGTCAAACGCGAGCTCGGCCTGCCGGTGCTGACGGACGTCCTCGAGGACACGCCGCTCGGCGAAGTCGCCGCGGTCGTCGAC
>JBFWSI010000116.1:0-9182 GCA_050248455.1 Gammaproteobacteria bacterium
CACCGCGACGCTGGCAGGCGACACGATGGGCACCCATTACCGGGTGAACGTCGTTGCACCGCGACATTCCGAGCAAGATCTGCAGGCCGGGATCGAGCAGCGACTGGACGAAGTCGACGCCGCGATGTCGACCTGGCGCGCGGACTCCGAGCTGTCCCGCTTCAATGCGCAGGCCGTCACCGACTGGGTGGCGGTGTCGCCGGCACTGCACGTGGTGCTGCAGACGGCCGCGGCGATCAGCGAGATCACCGACGGCGCCTTCGACGTCACGGTCGGCCCGCTCGTGAACCTGTGGGGGTTCGGCCCGGATCGACGGCCTTCGGCGCCGCCCGCCGACACGGCGCTGGCCGCCGCGCGGGCCCGGGTCGGCCATCGGCTGCTGCATCTGGCCGATGCGCCGCCGCGCGTGCGCAAGGATCGCGGTGACGTCTACGTCGACCTCTCCGCGATCGCCAAGGGCTACGCGGTCGACCGCGTCGCCGACTGGCTCGCGGCCACGGGCTATCGGGATTTCCTGGTCGAGGTCGGCGGCGAGATCCGGAGTCGCGGGCGGCGCGCCGACGGCTCGCCGTGGCAGGTCGGCGTGGCCTGGCCCGATGCGGGAAGCGCCGACGTCGCGCGCGTGCTCCCATTGGGCGATACGGCGCTCGCGACGTCAGGCGACTATCGCCAGTACTTCGAGTTCGCAGGCCGGCGCTATTCGCACGAAATCGACCCCGTGACAGGACGGCCGATCGCGCATGCGCTCGCCTCGGTGACGGTGCTCGATGCCGCGTGCATGCGCGCCGATGCGCTGGCGACCGGTCTGCTCGTGCTCGGGCCCGAACGCGGGCCGGCGCTCGCGCGCCGGCTGGGGATCTCGGCTCTGTTCCTCGTTCACCGCGAAAGCGGCTTCCAGTCGATTACGACGGGTGCTTTTCCGCCCGCTCAGTGAGCGAGCGTGGCGACCGGGGACGTAGCGGCGAAGGCGCCGCGCGGCAGCCGCAGGTAGCGCGTCAACAGCGTGGGATCGTCGAAGTCCGCCTGATCGAAGTAGATCATCAGCGTGCCGCGCTGACGCGGCGTGCCCGCGTGGTACATGCCGGAAGCGGCGAGCAGCGTCGCTTCGAGACGATCGGCGCTGCGCACGAGGCCCTCCTCGTCGAACATGCTGATCGTGCCGCCGTTGAACGGCAGGTTCTCGAGCGCCTCGTAGGGCAGCATGCGATAGCTGCGATGCGCGCGCGTGCCGGTGCCCGCGAACGGCGCGATCGTCGCGACGTCGTGTGCGCCGGCCGTGTAGGAAGCAATGACGCGGCCGCTGCCTTCGATGAGGTTCGGCATGTTGACGTCGATCTTGCGCGGCACGTCGTTTTCCAGCGCATAGCGCTTGCGCTTCAACGGCGCGCCGTACTGCCGTCCTGCCTGGCGTTCGAGCTCGGCGACGGGAAATGCCTTGTAATAGCAGCCGCAGCTCGAGACGTTCTCGTAGATCAGAGGCTCGTTCGCCGCGTTCAAGGTCACGCGGATAATCGCGCCCTGCGTGGTGCCTACTTCGGGATCGAAGGCGCCATTCAGCTGCGGACGTTCCGGAAACCAGAACGTGTAGACCAGCTGTCTCAGGGCGATGCCGTCGATCGTCGCGTGCTGCACGTAGGTGTAGACGGTCGGACGCTCGACGTCGATTTTCGGCTGTGCATGCGCCGGATCGGCGCCGTCCATCCCGACTTCGCCGAAGCGATCCGCGTCCGGATCGTAGCTGACATCATCCTTGTGCTCGACGGCGATCGCGGGCGCGAAACGCGCGAGCAGCGCCTCGTCGGCGAGTTGCGCGGGATCGCTCGCCTCGTCGTCGGGCATCGGCGGCAGATAGAGGGTCGCCTGCGAGAAGTCTGCGGTGACGACTGCGTCGGCCGCGGTCGCGATGTGCAGGCCCATCCACAGGCGCACGAACGGTGCGAGCGGCAGCAATGCAAGCTGACGCCAGGTGCGACCCCTGGTCTTGATCGACTCCCGGATGTGCGAAGACAGCTCGCTGCGGTAGGACTCGAGCGCGGCGTCGTCGACGAGTCGCGCGACCGTCGCGAGCTCGCGATCGCGCAGCCGCGCCGAAGCCGCGACATAGCGGCCGTTCACTGCTCGTGTTGCGGGGTCGGTCGCAACGAGACCATGCGCGGCCGCGAACTGCGCGAGCTGCTTGGCCGGCACGCGCGCCAGCTCCAACCGCGTGCGCTCGTCACCCAGCATCGCCGCGCGTTCGACGATGTGCGAAAGGTACGAACGGCGCGCGTCGATCGGTTCGCCTCGCGGCCACGCCGCGAGCGCTTCGTGCGCCTGCTGATCGAAGACCAGGTAGGGCCGGCCTTCGACGGCGAGGTAGCGCGCATCGCCGACTTTCGCGGCGTCGAACAGGGCGAGCAGATCGGCGACCAGCGCAGCATCGGGCGACGTCGTGTGCTGGTCCTGGTGGGCGCAGCCCGCCAGCATCAGCAGGCCGACCAAGAAGCCGACGGCGACGACGCGACCGTCGCGCGCAGCATCGATGTGTGTCTTCATTGCGTCAGCGCCGCCTCTACGTCGCGCTGCAGTTCCTGCGTCCAGCCGCTGTACGGCCCGGCGAGCGAGCCGTCTGCGCGCACCAGTATGCTGAGCGGCAGGCCGACGACGTTCCATGTCTCGGCAATCTCCGATTCGCGATCGAGCACCACCGGATAATTGACGCCGAGCTTCTTGGCATACGCCTGCACCTTCCTCGGCGATTCGGCGACATTGACGCCGATGATCGCGATACCGTCGCGACGATGCGCCGAATACAGTTTGGTGAGCTCGGGGATTTCTTCTTTGCACAAGGCGCACCACGTTGCCCAGAAGTTCACCAGCACGGCTCTGTGAGTTTGCAGCAGCTCGCTCAGATCGATCTTCTGCCCTTGCGTGTCGACGGCGCTGAAGCGCTGTTCGTCGCTGAGCACACTGGCGGCGGGTACGGGCCGTGCGACTAGACAGGCTGCGAGCAGGACGAATGACGCCGCGAGGGGCACGTGCGACGGGCGTTTCATATCAACAGTTCTCCGGTCTTGATCAGGAGATACTCGGCGACACCGACCATGCCCCAACCGAAGACTTTTTTGACGCGTTCCATCCACAGGCCCGAGCGCGGCAGCGAGCTCAGGAGCCCGGTGAAGGTGCCGAGCAGGATGAGCAGGAAACCGACTCCATAGCCGAAGCAGAGAAGCAACAGGAAGCCGTAGAGCAGGTTCTGCCGGCTGCCGACGTAGACGAGCAGCGTGCCGAGCACCGGCGCCGTGCACGGACCGACGATGAGGCCAGCGGCCATGCCGAACAGGAACACGCCGAACAGACCCTGCGGTCCGCGCTGCGCGGGACCGGCGTCGAGCCCGAGTTGCGGCAAGCGGAATACGTCGAGCATCGCGAGCCCGAACACCAGACACAGGTTCGCGACCGCGAAGTGCGTCCACGGGCTCGTCGAGATTTGGCCGAACAGCTTGCCGGACAGCGCGGCGAAGGCCCCGAGCGAGGCATAGCTCAACGCCATGCCGAGCACATAGACCGAGGACAGCAGGAAGCCGCGCCAGCGCGCGCCGGCGCTGCGCGCACCTATCACGCCCAGCGTGACCGGCACGATCGGGTACATGCAGGGGGTGAAACTGACCGCGACCCCGCCGGCGAAGACCGTCGCCAACGCCAGGGCGGGATGCAGATCGATCAGTCGTCCCAGATTGTCCATGTGCTCCTCGGCGCGGTCCCGACGACCGACGGTGGCAGCCGCCGGTGCACGCGACGTGCCAGCCTGTGCAAGCGACCGTGCAACGGGCGCCAAGGCCGGAGAATCAGGGAGTTCGATCGGGCACGCAGGGCAGAACCGGCACGCGTTCGCCGGCGCCGGCGCGCTTGCCTGCAAGGGCTGACGACGAAGTTTGCAGCGACGTCGACGCGGATCTCAGGACGTGGCCGCGCCTATCACCAGCTTGACGACGAGCACGACGACGAGGACGAACAGGGCGGTGCCGATCAGGCCTGCGACGACGAAGGCCCGACCCGAGCCATGCTCGAAGTCGCGTTGGCGGTTGCGCTCGCTCTGGACGCCGAAGAAGGCCGCGAGCACGCTCTGGGCGACCTGTAGTAAGCTCACGCGCTTCGATCGTTCGTCCTGCTGATCCGTCACTGTAGTTCTCGCGGATCGCACCATCCGCCAACAATTGGCCAACAAATTCACCGCCGTCGGAAGCGGTCCGGGACGGTATCCTGCCACCATGTTCGAACAACTCAAAGAAGACATCCGCAGCATCTTCGACCGCGATCCGGCGGCGCGTAATGCCTTCGAGGTCATCACCACCTATCCGGGCGTGCATGCGCTGATCGTCCATCGCGCGGCGAACGCGCTGTGGCGACGCGGCTTCAAATGGCTGGCACGGCTGCTGTCGCATCTCGGTCGCATGCTGACCGGCATCGAGATTCATCCGGGCGCGACGATCGGCCGCCGCTTCTTCATCGATCACGGCATGGGCGTGGTCATCGGCGAGACCGCGGAAATCGGCGACGATGTCACGCTCTATCACGGCGTGACCTTGGGCGGCACGACCTGGAACAAGGGCAAGCGCCATCCGACCTTGAAGCGCGGGGTGGTAATCGGTGCCGGGGCGAAAGTGCTGGGCCCGATCACGGTCGGCGAGAATGCGCGCATCGGCTCCAATGCAGTGGTCGTCAAGGACGTCCCGGACGGCGCGACCGTCGTCGGCATCCCCGGCCGCATCGCCGGCGGCAAGGCGGCGACCGCCGATCTGGAGCATGCCGAACCGGCCCGGCCCGCGGCCGGTCCGCGCTTCGATGCCTACGGCCAGGCCCGGGAGCTGAACGATCCCCTGGTCCAGCAGCTGGAACAGGTCCAGCAGCACGCTGCGCGCCTCGAGCAGCAGGTTGCGGCCCTCGAGGCCGCGTTGCGTCGCCAGGGCATCGAGCTCTGAATTCCCGGGCCCGCCCGGCTTCTCGCCGCGCGCGCTCGGCCGCATCGCAGCAACGCTCAAAACGCCGCGGTTATTTGTTGACTGGATTACTAGGTTTCCGCGACAATTACCAACAGTGACTCTTGGTATTCCGCTCGGGGGTACAGATGCGATTGACGACTAAAGGCCGCTATGCCGTCACGGCGATGGTGGAACTCGCGCTCAACCAGGACAAGGGACGGATTTCGCTGGCCGAGATCGCCGAACGGCACGGCATTTCCCAGTCCTACCTCGAGCAGCTGTTTGCTGCGCTGCGGCGCCGCAGCCTCGTCGACGGCACCCGTGGTCCGGGCGGCGGCTACCGGCTCGGCCGGCCGCGCGCCGACATCTCGATCGCCGACGTCATCGACGCGGTCGACGAGTCGGTCGACGCGACGCGCTGCAAGGGCAAGCGGAACTGCCAGGGGGACCACGGCTGCATCACCCACGATCTGTGGGAGGAATTGAGCTCCCAGATCCGGCTCTACCTGTCGAGCGTCACGCTCGAAACCGTGGTGGCGAAGACGCGCGAAAGCGGCGACGTGCAGGTCCTGCGCAAGTGGCCGGCCACCGCCGCCCAGACCGAGAGCAGCGCGGCCTGAACCCGCTGCCGAATTTCGAGGAGATAGCATCATGTCCGTGACCCTGACCGAACGCGCCGCACAGCACGCGCAGCGCTTCCTCAGCGGCCCGCAGGGCGGCAACGGCCTGCGCGTGGGCGTCAAGACCACCGGCTGCTCCGGCTATGCCTATGTCGTGCAGCCGGCGCGCGAGATCACCGAGGACGACACCGTGTTCGAGTCGCACGGAGTGCAGATCGTCGTCGACGACGCGAGCCTCAAGTATCTCGACGGCACCGTCGTCGACTTCACGCGCGACGGGCTCAACGAGAGCTTCAAGTTCCAGAACCCGAACGTCACCGCGACCTGCGGCTGCGGCGAAAGCTTCAACGTCTGAGCCATGGCCACGTCCCCCGACGTCCAGTCGATCATCGGCCAGAAGTACGATGCCGGTTTCTATACCGACATCGAACAGGAGAGCCTGCCGCCCGGCCTGTCCGAGGACACGATCCGTTTCCTGTCGGCAAAGAAGGGCGAGCCGCGCTGGATGCTCGACTGGCGCCTGAAGGCCTATGCGCGCTGGTGCCGGATGAGGGAGCCCACCTGGGCGCACGTGGACTATCCGAAGATCGACTACCAGGCGATTTCCTACTATGCCGCGCCGAAATCGCAGAAGGATCGGCCGCAGAGCCTCGACGACGTCGATCCGAAGCTGATCGAAACCTACAACAAGCTCGGCATCCCGCTCGAGGAGCAAAAGATGCTGGCCGGCGTCGCCGTCGACGTCGTGTTCGACAGCGTATCCGTGCATACGACCTTCAAGGAGAAGCTCGCCGCCGCCGGCGTCATCTTCTGCTCGTTCTCGGAAGCCGTGCGCGAGCATCCCGAGCTCGTGCAGCGCTACCTCGGCTCGGTCGTGCCGCAGCACGACAACTATTTCGCGGCGCTGAACTCGGCGGTGTTCTCCGACGGCTCCTTCGTCTACATCCCGAAGAACACGCGCTGCCCGATGGAGCTGTCGACCTACTTCCGCATGAACGCGATGAACACCGGGCAGTTCGAGCGCACGCTGATCGTCGCCGATGCCGGCAGCTACGTCCGTTATCTCGAGGGCTGCACGGCGCCGCAGCGCGACGAGAATCAGCTGCACGCCGCGGTCGTCGAGCTGATCGCGCTCGAGGACGCCGAGATCAAGTATTCGACGGTGCAGAACTGGTACCCGGGCGACGAGGAAGGACGCGGCGGCATCTACAACTTCGTGACCAAGCGCGGCGACTGCCGCGGTCGCAACTCGAAGATCTCGTGGACGCAGGTCGAGACCGGCTCGGCGATCACCTGGAAGTATCCGAGCTGCGTGCTGCGCGGCGAAAACTCGGTCGGCGAGTTCTACTCGGTCGCCCTCACCAACAATCGCCAGCAGGCGGACACCGGCACGAAGATGATCCACCTCGGCCGCAACACGCGCAGCACGATCGTGTCGAAGGGCATCTCGGCCGGGCGCGGGCAGAACGCCTATCGCGGCCTGGTGCGCATCGCCCGCAGCGCCGAGGGCGCGCGCAACTACACGCAGTGCGACTCGCTGCTGATGGGCGACCGCTGCGGCGCGCACACCTTCCCCTACGTCGAGGTGAAGAACAGCTCGGCGAAGGTCGAGCACGAAGCCTCGACCTCGAAGATCAGCGAAGATCAGCTGTTCTACCTGCGCAGTCGCGGGATCGGCAACGAGGACGCCGTGAACCTCATCGTCAACGGCTTCTGCAAGCAGGTCTTCAAGGAGCTGCCGATGGAGTTCGCCGTGGAAGCGCAGAAACTGCTGTCGATCAGTCTCGAGGGGGCGGTCGGCTGAAACACGGCGCGGCCCGGACGCCGCGTCATCCTCTGCAAGCAGCGATCACAGACCCATGCTCAAAATCCAAAATCTTCACGTCGAGGTCGAAGGCAAGCCCATCCTCCGCGGGCTCGACCTCGAACTACCCTCCGGCCAGATCCACGCGATGATGGGCCCGAACGGCTCGGGCAAGAGCACGCTCGCGCACGTGATCGCGGGCAAGCCCGGTTACACGGTGACGCAGGGCAGCGTCACCTTCGACGGCAAGGACCTGCTCGCGCTGGAGCCGGAGGCGCGCGCCGGCGAAGGCGTGTTCCTGGCCTTCCAGTACCCGCTGGAAATCCCGGGCGTGAACAACGTCTACATGCTGAAGGCGGCGCTGAACGGGATCCGCAAGTACCGCGGCCTGCCGGAGATGGACGCGGTGCAGTTCCTCAATCTCGTGAAGGCGAAGACGAAAATCGTCGGCCTCAAGGAAAGCCTGCTGAACCGCCCGGTGAATCAGGGCTTCTCGGGCGGCGAGAAGAAGCGCAACGAAGTGTTCCAGATGTGCGTGCTCGAACCGCGGCTCGCGGTGCTCGACGAGACCGACTCGGGCCTCGACATCGATGCGCTGCGCATCGTCGCCGAAGGCGTCAACCAGCTGCGCGATCCGGCCCGTTCCTTCCTCGTCGTCACGCACTACCAGCGCCTGCTCGACTACATCGTGCCCGACGTCGTGCACGTGCTCGCACAGGGACGCATCGTCAAGTCGGGGCCGCGCGAGCTCGCCCTCGAGCTCGAGCAACGCGGTTACGACTGGCTGCTGCCGGCGGCGGTGGCCTGAGATGGCGCTGCTCGACGCGCTCGCCCGCGAATTCCGCGTCGACGCCCGTGCGCCGTTCGCGCCGCTGCGCGAACGCGCCTTTGCGAATGCCCGGCGGCGCGGGCTGCCGACGCCTTGCGACGAGGACTGGCATTACACCGATCTCGCCGGCCTCGCGCTCGTCGGGCCGGTGCCGGTGGCGCCATCCGCACGCGCGGCGCTGCCGCTGCTCACCGACGACGGCCCGCGGCTCGTGTTCGTCGACGGCCGCTACGACGCGGCCTTGTCCTCGGCGGTGAGCGCGACGGGCGTCACCGTGCGCCCGCTGTCGGCCGTGCTCGCCAGCGAACCGAGCGCACTGGCGCCGCTGTTCGAGCGCGGCGCGGCGGACGACGCGCCGGTGTTCGATGCCCTCAACGCCGCGTTCGTCGAGGACGGGGCCCTGATCGAAGTGGCGGCGGACGTCGCCGTCGCGCGGCCGCTGACGGTGATGTTCGTGCACCAGGGCATGGAGGCGCGCGGCCACGTCGCGCCGGTGATCAAGGTGCGCGTCGGCGCCCGCAGCCGTTTCGAGCTCGTCGAGGTGCACTACGGCCGCGACGCTGCCGCGAATCTCACCAATGCGCTGACCGACATCGAGGCCGCCGCGGGCAGCGAGGTCACGCATTACCGGCTGACCGCCGAAGCGGCGCAGGCGAGCCACATCGGCAGCGTGCGGCTGCGCGTGGCCCGCGACGCCGCGCTGACGTCCTATTCGTTCGCCTTCGGCGGGCGGCTCACGCGCATCGCGGTGCGGGCCGCGCTGGCCGAGCCGGGCGCGCGCGTGACGATGAACGGCCTCTTCGTCGCCGGCGCGGGCCAGCACGTCGATCACCAGACCTTCATCGATCACCAGGCCGCGCACACCGTCAGCGCGGAGTTGTACAAGGGCCTCGCCGACGGCGACGGGCGCGGCGTGTTCCGCGGCCAGGTGCTGGTGCAGCCCGGCGCGCAGAAGATCTCGGCGCAGC
>JBFWSI010000117.1:0-9159 GCA_050248455.1 Gammaproteobacteria bacterium
CTTTCCAGGACATGCAGCCGATCGATGAAAGTCGCCGTGGGCGGCACGGGCTCCTGGGTGGCATCGAGCAGATATTTGAATTCCTTCTGTCCAAGTGTGTCTTGCAGGCTCGTGTACCGATAGATGAACTGATCGACGATTCGGATTTCGTCATCGCTGAACGCCTCCAGCCGGCGCGCGTCCAGTGGTCCCATCGATCCGATGGCCTCCTGGGCTCTGCGCAGGTGCCGGACGTGCTTACGGCACTCCCACAACGCACCGGCCAAGGCTTCGTGTGCCGCTTTCACAGCAATATGCCCGTTTCCTTCGCCACTCGGTGAATTGGGAGCGTCGGCGGCTCGCCGCGTCGGCGCACTACGAGGTCAATCTTCTGTTCGCCAAGCGTAAGATTGAGATCGACCAGCAGTGCCATTTCACTGCGGAATATCCGCTCCGCATCCGCCATATCCGTTTCGACATAGAGATCGATGTCGCCACCGCGTTTGCTGTCGTCTGCGCGGGACCCGAACACTCGCACTGCGGCGTCTGCGCCGAAGTGTCGACTCACCGCGTTGCGTATTTCTTGCGATTCGCGTTCGGTCAGGCGCATGGCGGTTGGATTACGCTGGCTTTCTCGGGTTGTGACGAAGCGAGGATCCCGGGTTGCGCGCTGCCGCGCTTCACCCGGGCTACGGGGAATGCGTGCAACGCCGCTGGATTCCCGCCTGCGCGGGAATGACGATGGATTGCTCTGTGACCCGAGGTAATCATGCAAACATCAACTTGCCTTTGGGTGCCGGCACTGGGCGTCCGAGGCTTTCCGCAGTTTCGATCCATTCCTCGATGACCGTCTCGAGCGCGGACAGCGCGTCCTGATGAGTTGCTCCATCTGCCATGCAACCCGGCAGATCCGGAGCCTCGGCAATAAAAGCACCGTCGTCGGTGCTCCAGTAAATGATGATCTCGTATTTACTTTTCATCGCGAACATGAAGTCGGTATTTGACTATCACGCCCGCTTGTACTTGTCCTCGAAACGCACGATGTCGTCCTCGCCGAGGTAGGCGCCGGATTGCACTTCGATGATTTCGAGCGGGATGGTACCGGGGTTTTCCAGACGATGCGTCTCGCCGAGCGGTATGTAGCAGCTCTGGTTCTCGCTCATCAGGAAAGTTTCATCGCCGCGCGTGACCTTCGCGGTGCCCTTCACGACGATCCAGTGCTCCGCGCGATGGTGATGCATCTGCAGCGACAGCGACGCCCCGGGTTTCACCGCGATGCGCTTGACCTGGAAGCGCTCGCCGGCGTCGACGCCCTCGTAGGTGCCCCAAGGGCGGTATACGCGCCGATGCATCAGGCGCTCTTCGCGCCCCTGCGCGGCGAGCCAGTCGACGATGGCTTTCACGTCCTGCGCGCGGCCTTTGGGGGCGACCATCACGGCGTCCGGCGTTTCGACGATCACCAGGTCTTCGCAGCCCACGGTGGCGACGAGGCGCGATTCGGCGAAGACGAGATTGTTGCGGCTGTCGATCGCGCAGACATCGCCGCGCGTGACGTTGTTGTCGCCGGTCTTGTCCGAGACATCCCAGAGGCTGGACCACGAGCCGACGTCGCTCCAGCCGGCATCCAGCGAGATCACGGCGCTGCTCGCCGGATCCGCGGCGGCGATGCGCTCCATCACGGCGTAGTCGATCGAGTCGCTCGGACAGGCGGCGAAGGCGTCCTTGTCGAGGCGGAAGAATTCGCCGTCGCGGCTGCCGTGCGCGACGGCCTTGCGGCAGGCGTCGAGGATCGCGGGCGCGAAGCGTTCGATCGCGGCAAGCCACGTGCTCGCCTTCATCAGGAAGATGCCGGCGTTCCAGCGGTACTGGCCGCTGCTGACGTACTGTTCCGCGACGTTCAACGTCGGTTTCTCCTTGAAGGCCGCGATGCTGTTCACGGCGGGCTGATCCCTGCCCTCGTCGGCACCCAGCGCTCGGCCGAGCTGGATATAACCATAACCGGTTTCCGGATGCGTCGGCACCACACCGAAGGTCACGAGCTTGCCGTCCTGCGCATACTGCGCACCCGTGCACACGGCGCGCTGGAACGCGGCAGCGTCCTTCACGAGATGATCGGCCGGCATCATCAGCAACTGCGGGTCGGCGCCATCCTGCGCGTACAACAGCGCGGCGCAAGTCAGCGCAGGCGCCGTATTGCGGCCGATGGGCTCGAGCACGATGCGCTCGAAAGGCTGGCCGATCTGCCGCGCCTGCTCACCGACGAGGAAGCGATGCTCCTCGTTGCAGACGACGATCGGCGCCTGGAGATTCGGGACGAGACTTCCCTGCGTGCCGACGCGCTGGAGCGTGCCCTGCAGGAGGGTTGAGCCAGGCGTCACCGCCAGGAACTGCTTCGGATAATGCCCGCGCGACAGCGGCCACAGCCGCGTGCCGCCACCGCCGGCGAGGATGAGAGGAATGATTTGCATCGTGGTCGCTGTGTCCGATTTGGCCCGTGCAAATTAGCGGCCGGTTTGCCGCGTACATATGTATATGTGTCGCGCGATGACCGACGGCCGACAGCGCCATCGCATGCCAGCCTGAAGAATACACGGTAAATCGCTAATTCGCCGCCCTTTTCACGCTTTCAGGCGCCGATGCAGCCCGCCCGGGCGTGACGAAGCGCACGAAACCGGTCCGCCGCGCCATTCTCCTACCGCGACGCAACAGCCGGGATCATCAAGGCGCAGAGTTGTGACATGTGTGCGGAAAATGGGGGCGAGTGTGCCGAGGCGTAGCCCGAGGGAGCGGCGGTCGTTCGGCGCGGCCGCCGGAACCAGCGCCCGCTCCCGGGTTCCGCTTCGCTGCACCCGGGCTACGGAGAGTCTCCGAGATACCGCTTCTGCAGATGGCCGAGCAGTGCGGCGCGGGGTTCGGGGTTGCCGGTCGCGTCGAGCGCGAGGTGGTCGAGCACGAGGCGCGGATGGGAGGCGGCGAGGTCGACGAGCTCGAGATCTTCGTCGGCCACCACCGGCAGCGCGTCGTGCTTGAAGCCGCGCAGCAGGCTCGCGAATTCCCGCGCGTCGAAGCCGAGCATCGCGCCGAGATCCGGGCCGAGCTCGGCCAGCGCCCACAGGTAGCGCTGCGCGTCCAGGCGTTCGGCGAGCAGCGGTGCGATCCGGATGAGGCCCACCTGCAGCAGATAACGAAAAACTTCCGCCTCACGCACGCGCAGACGTCGCGCGACGATCCTGATCCGCCCATAGTCGGAAGTATTGATGCGCACCGATACGCTGCGTTTCGCATTGTCGTCGATGAGCCCCTCGGCGAGCGCCAGCGGGCCTCGATTCGCGCAGGCCGGTGACGATTCCACCCGTCGCACGTCCGTTCTCTCCGTCATGCGTGCCTCCTCCGGCGCGCCGTGCCGCGTCTATTTCGCGTTCGGCGTCGCGAGCTGCTGCAAAGTCGATTCGCGCAGGTGCTCCCCCATTTCGTACTCGTAGTCCTGCACGAGGTTCTCGATTTCCACGCCCTTCAATCCGCTGAACGGTTCCTTGCGCAGCAGCCCGTCCCAGGGCCCTTCCTGTGCGAACCTCGTCAACATGTCCTTGTTGATCTCGTACAGGGCGAGGTTCTTTTCTTCCGCGTCCTCGAGCTGGCGCCGCGTGGCCGCGAGCTGCGCGTCGAGCTCGGCGCGCTCGGCCTCGGTCTGGCGCAAGGTCGCGGCTTTGTCCTGGTATTTCGCGACGACCTCGCGCAGCTGGCCCGTCACGCGCTCGAGCCGCCCCGTCGTGCGCGTGAGCCGGCCCTTCACGCCGCTGGTCTCGCGCGTCGCGGACTCGAGATCCGCCGTGCGCTCTGCCAGCGCCGATTCCGCGGCTTTCGCGCCCTTCTTCAGCTGCGCGTTCTCGGCGCGCAGCTTCACGAGCTCGGCGTCGGCCGCGGCCTTGTCCTGCGCGAGCTGGCGCAGCAGCGTCTGCGCGCGCACCAATGCCTGCTGCGTCGGATCGACCTGCTGCGCGCCGGCCGCCCAGGGCAAGACGACGAAGGCGAACATCAGGAAAATCGCCGTGCGTTTCATCGTCAGAACTTCGTGCTGAGTTCGAGATGCAGGTTGTCGATGCCCAGCGGCGCGAGATCGATTTCGTCGACGCTGTAGTAACGCAGGCGCAGCCAGGTCCTGTTCGCGATGCCGTATTCGCCGACCAGCACGAAGCCCTTTGCGTCCGTGCCGCCGAGATGGAAATTCGAGTCGGTGAAACCGTCCAGCACGGCGTCCCGCTGCAGATAGCGGTAATAAGCCCCGAGATGCCACTCGCCTAGCCGCTTGATCTCCGGATACCCGACGTCGAACTGCAAGGTGTACGCATTGGTCCGCTCGTCGACCGGCGCGCCGATCCGCTTCGCGATGTCGCTGCCGTCGTAGCCGATGTTCTTCGCGAGATCGGCGGTCAGCCACACGTGCACGGGCGAGAAGTGCGTGTAGCGGAGCTCGGCGCTCAGGTTCGCAATCGTGAAGTCGGAAGCGAGACCGAACAGCGTGGGATCCCCGTTCGCATCGAAGCGGATCGGATACATCGTGTTGCCCTTCACGAGCTGGCCCGGGGCCGTCCAGTCGAGCAGCGTGCTGCCGACCGGCCCGTTCGGATTGAAGCGGCCGACCACGTTCACATAGTCGTACAGCGCCAGCGCCGCCTTCGTCTGCCACGGCCCGCGAAAGCTGTGGTCCAGGCCGAGCTGGCCGCCGAGCAGCCATTTGTCGTTCGACGAGTCGTCGTCGAAGGCGAGCTCGCTTTCGAGCATCGGGAAGCCGCCGAGCGTGAGCCACACGCCGGTGTCGCGCGTCAGGCCGCCGGCCTCGCCGCCGTCGAGATCGAAGCGATAGCTGCCGGTGGCGGCGAGACCCTCGAACTGCAGATCGTTGTCGAACACCATCTCGGTCGGCACGAAGAAAGGCGCCTGGAAACGCCCGATCTGCGCCGAGATCCATTCGTAGTTGGACTCGGTCAGGTCGCGCCAGCGCAGATAGGCACGGTCGATGCCGACGGTCCAGCGATTGAAGTCGTTACCCGCCGTCTGCTGCATCGTGACGGGGTTCTCGAGATCCCCGGTGGCGAAGCGCGCGCTGGCGTAGAGATCGTCCGTCACCTGCGCCATGAAGCCGTAGCGAAAGCGGAAGCGCAGGCGGTTGCGATCTTCGGTGAAGTTGAAGAAGGTATCGGGCCCGCTCACGCTGCCGGCGCGGTTGATGGCGCGGAAGTTCGGGTAGGAGAACGGCTGGTTCTCGTCGTCGAAGGAATCGAACTGGTAGCGCAGGCGGAAATCGCCGGACAGCTCGAAGCGGTTCACCCAGTCCGGCAGCGCATCCTTCGTGCCCCACTTCTCTTCTTTCGCGCGTGCGGCCACGTCCTGCGCCACTTCCTGGCGCAGCTCGGCCTTCACGTCGCGGCGGATTTCATCCTTCACGAACTGCGGCACGTAGGGCACGCGCACCACCTTCTTGCCCGGCGCGTCCTGCGGCAACGGCTCGGTCTCGACCGCGGGCGCTTCCTGCGCGGCCTGGACCTTGGCCTTTGCGGCCGCCTCGCGCTTCAGCGCCGCCGCCTGCTCGGCGCTCAGCACCTTCTGCGCGACCAGCGCATCGACTAGGTTGACGATGGTGTTCTTCAGCTCGAGCAGCTCGGCGCGTTCGGTGTTCGCAGCAGCAGGGCCGGCGGCGAGCATCGCGACGGCGAGCGCGAGGCCCGGATTCGTGCGTGAGGCGCGACGCTGCGCGGCGCGGGAATCGGCAGTCGAAATCACATGAGTTCCAATGCGGGAGATTCGTCAGGAGCGCGAGGAGATCTGCAGTTTGATCGGTTGCGGCAGATCCGCCGGCGGTGCTTCGGAGAGCCGGATGCCGCCTTTCAGCGCGCGTGCGAGCGCGTCGTCGATGCTGACGTTGCCGCTGCCGCTCACGATCTCGCTCTGCTCGATGGTGCCGTCGTCGGCCACCCAGATGCGCACGACCACCGCATAGCGTCCCTTGCGCACGTCCTCGAACTCGGACAGCAGGCGCTGCAGATCGCGCTGCAGGATGCCGGCGTACCATGCGTTGCGATCGCCGCCGCCGATGAGGCCGCGGCCGCCTTTCTTCGCGCGCAGACCGAAGCCGTCCGAGCCCGCGGCGCCGTCGGCATCGAGGCCCAGCTCGTCGCCGGGTGGCGGCTCGTCGCTGTCCTCGGCTTCCGCGATGGGCTCGGGTTCCGGTTCCGGCACTTCGACCTGCTGTTCGGGCTCGGGCGGTGGCTCGAGTTCAGGCGGCGGAGGTGGCGGCGGCGGCGGCTGCACGATCGAGATCTGCTGCACCTTCGGCTGCGGCGGTGGCGGCGTGCCGGACAACGCAGACACCATCGCGTACACCACCGCGACGAAGCCGAGGAAGATCGCCGCACCGCCTGCCCACGGCAGCCAGCGGCGCAGGCCTTCGTGTTCGTCGTCGACGTCGTCGTGCTCGTGCGCCATCGTCACTTCACCAGCTTCTGCGTGACGAGCCCGACCTGGGAGATGTTGAGGCGACCGAGCAGGTCCAGCACGTCCATCACCAGCTGGTACTGCACCGTCGCATCCCCCTTCAGCACCACCGGCAACTCGGGATCTGCCGCCCGATACCCCGCGAGCCGCGTCTCCAATTCCTGCAGCGTCACCGGATAAGTGTCCAGATACAGCTGACCCTGCGCCGTGATCGTCACCGCCTTCGTCTTCGGCTCCGCCAGGCTCGGGGCATTGCTCGCCTTCGGCAGGTTCACCTTCACTCCCTGCACCGCCGCCGTCGTCATGATGATGAAGATGATCAACAGCACATACGCCAGATCCAGCATCGGCGTGATGTTGATGTCGTCGTACGGAGCGTTGTCGTCCTTCGTCGCGCCGGCCATCGTCACGCTCCGGCGCCTACGCGCCGTACTCCTCCACCACCCGCGCACTCAGCTCGTCCGCGTACACCTGCATGTCCGCCGACAGCGCCTTGATCTTCGCGCCGAGGTAGTTGTAACCAAACAGCGACGGGATCGCGACGCCGAGCCCCGCGACCGTCGCCAGCAGCGCCGCCGCCATGCCCGGCGCGATCGCGTTGATGTTCACGTCGCCGCTCGCCGCAATCGCCGCGAAGGTCACCATCACCCCCACCACCGTGCCGAACAGCCCGATGAACGGCCCGCCAGATATCGCTATCGTCAGCAGCACCATGAACGCGTTCATCCGCTGCTGCTGGCGCACCATCACCGCGTCCATCGCCGCGCGGATCGAGCCCAGCGCCTTCTCGTCCAGGCCCGTCGTCGCCGCACCCACCGCCGGCGACACGCGCTTGCGCACCTCGGCCAGCGCCTGGCGATAGACCTGGAACAGCGGCGAGCGGCCGTAGCGGCGCGTCTTCTCCACCAGGCTGCCGAGGCTCGCCTCGCCCGTCCCGCCGATGGGCAGCTGCGCATAGGCCGTGAGGAACGCGGTCGATGCCGCGCGCGCCCGCGCCAGGAACAGCGCCTTCATGAACATCACCCACAGCGCAACCAGGGCCATCGCCGCGCACACCCCGATGACTACCTGCTCGACCACGGCGTCCTGCGTGCCGAACACGTGCTGGAAGATGACGCCGAAGTAGCCGCCCTTCACCGCCTCTTCCCCGCCCGCTTCCGCCCCGGCCTGCTCGTCGCCGCCGTAGGTGATGACGGCGTCGTTGCGCTCGCCCTGCAGCGTCCATTCCGCGCGCACCCAGTCGGCGCTGCGCGCCACGCTGGAAATCTTCAGCTCGTCCAGATCCGCCGCCAGCAGCCCGCTGCCGTCCACCGTCCCGCCCACCGTCAGCGGACCCTGCATGTCGGCAAGCGTCACGGCCGCACTGCCGACCGGCGCGCCGTCGACGTAGAGCGTGAGCGCCGTGCCTTCGACCACCAGCGCCACGTGCGCCCACTGCGCCGCGACCAGCGGCGTGCTGCTCGCGACTTCGACACCGTCATACGCGGCGACGAGCTGCGTGCCGTTCACGCGCAGGGACAGGCGATGCCCGTCCGCCTGGCGGTCCAACAGGTATTGTGCTTCGGGCGTCGCCGTCGCAACGCGCAGCCACGTCGAGAAGCTCCAGCCCTGCGCGGCCGTCATCGCCAGCGCGCCGTTGTCCGCCATCGTCAAGGCCTGCGTGCCCGGCAGCGTCACGCCCTGACCGATGAGAGAGGCGGGATTGGGCAGGGCCTCGCCCGCCGTCACCGGCGTCGCATAGGCCGTCGAATCGACCGGCAGGCCCTGCGTCTCGTCGAAGTGGAAGACCGCCGCGGTCGCGACGTCGTAACTCGCGCCCGCTTCATCGCCCTTCACCGCCGCGCCATTGCCGAAGTAGAGGTAGAGCTTGCCGTCCTCGCGCCCGGGCGTGAGCGTCGGCAGCCTGACCCACACGAAGGCCATCTGTGCGATGGGGTCGAAGCGCTCGACGTGGTACTTCAGCGGCGTCACGTCGTCGCCGAGGACGAAGCGCAAGTCCGCACCGCCGTCGCGCACGCTCAGGAACTGCGGGAAGTTGCCCTGGTGCAGCCGCACCAGCACCGTCGGTTCCGACAATGGGCCCGTCAACGCCAGGCCCGACGCCGTCGCGTCCACCGTCAACGCCTTGCGCAAGGGCCACTCAGGAGACCACCACGCCCGAGACACGGTAGATACGATCAACAAACCGACGAGACAGACCAGACGCAACATCTGCAAGGCTTCGATTCGAACAATGCCCGCAGCCTAGCCCCGCAATATTGCAGTTCGATGAAGCGGCATACCTTTCATGAAAGCTCGCAGCCTCTGCCGAAGATCTTCGTGGCCCGGGAGGAACGAATCGGAATCCTGACGAAGGGCGGCACAAGCGCGTCGGACTCCTCGTTCCACCACCGCCCCTTCTATCCCCGTCATTCCCGCGCAAGCGGGGATCCGCGCTTGACGCAACCGTTTCCGTCATGCGTTCGCTCATTCATGGCTTGGCGCAGCCGTCCGTCACGCGCCCGCTCAATCACGCTCGGCGCACAGCCACGGCGTGGATGCCCGCTTTCGCGGGCATGACGGTGGGGGGTCTCCAACACTAGGCCCGGTCATCCTCCGCACCGTCGTTGCTTCCACGTTGTCCGTCACTTCTACGCCGTCCGTTACTTCTACGCCGTCATTCCCGCGCAAGCGGGAATCCACGCTTGA
>JBFWSI010000118.1:0-9111 GCA_050248455.1 Gammaproteobacteria bacterium
GCATGCGCGGCAGCACGAGATAGTCGATCGGCGAGACGCCGAGCGTGCGGAAGGCGTCGATCTCCTCGTTGACCTGCATCGTCCCGAGCTGCGCGGCATAGGCGGCGCCGGTGCGGCCGGCGAGGATGATGCCCGTCATCAGCGCCGCGACCTCGCGCACCACGCCGATGCCGACCAGATCGGCGATGTAGATCTCGGCGCCGAACAGCGCGAGCTGCACCGCGCCCATGTACGCGAGGATGGTGCCGACGAGGAAGCTGATCAGCGAGACGATCGGCAGCGCGCGCGGGCCGACTTCCTCGACCAGCCAGGCGAGCTCCTCGCGCCGGTAGCGGGCGCGGCCCGTGACGAAGCGCGCCAGCGACAGCGCGATCTCGCCGGCGAACTCGAGCATCCGCGGCAGATCGCGCCCGATCGCGAGCGCGGCCTGGCCGAGCGACGCGAGCAGGCCCGCCCGGCCGGCAGCGGCGCGCGGCGCGGCCGGCGGCACTGCGAAGGCGAGCGCGAGCAGGCGGCGCAGGCCGTCCGGCAGTCCGTTTTGATCGAGCTCGATCCCGCGTGCGCGGCAGTCGCGCTCGAGTGCGGCAAGAAAGGTCACGACGCTCGTGTCCCAGTCGCCCAAGCCCTCTGCCGTCACGCGTATGCGCCGCGCCTGCGCCAGCCGCGCGGCGAAGTCGCGATAGCGCGGCACGCGGCCGCGCAGCGACCATGTACCGTGGAGCCGGATCTCGGGGGCTTCCGGTGCGCCGTCGACGACGATCAGATCGTGCCAGTCGGCGCTGTCGTCGGCCGCCATGTCGGCGTGGGCCTCGCGGGGGGGACTCGGCATGCGGGCATTATACGGGCCGTGCGCGACGCGAGACCGGCGGGGTGGACTTGCGTGCGGCTTTCCTCGATTCTGCCGGCATCCAGTTCCGGGAGTCCGCCATGCCCGTCCGCTACATGGAAACCATCGCGCGTCGTTACGTGCAGCTCGGCTATCAGCCCTATCGCTGGTTCGCGGCCGACGCGCCCGCGGCCTTCACGCCGCTCGCGCAACCGCTCGCAGCGGCGAAGCTCGGCATGCTGTCGACCTCCGGCGCCTACGCGCTCGGCCAGGCCGCGTATCACTACCGCGACGACTGTTCGATACGCGAGATCCCGGCGACGACGCCGGACGCCGAGCTGCGCTTCTCGCACATCACCGAAAACTATCTCGTCGATCCGCGCCGCGATCCCGGCTGCATCTTCCCGCTGCGCGCACTGCGCGAGGCGGTCGCGCAAGGCCTGATCGGGCGGCTCGCCGATACCGTGCTGTCATGCATGGGCGGCGTCTACTCGCAGCGCCGCGTGCGCGAGGAAGTGGCGCCCGCCGTGCTCGCGGCCATGCAGCGCCAGAGAGTCGATGCCGCCTTGCTGATTGCGATGTGACCCGTGTGCCACCAGACCGTGAGTCTGGTCGCACGGCACCTCGAAGCCCACGGCATCCCGACGGTCTGCGTCGGCAGCGCCCACGACATCCTCGTCGCGGCGCGGCCGCCGCGCGCCTGCTTCGTCGACTATCCGCTGGGCCACACGGCCGGCAAGCCCTTCGATCTCGTCGATCAGGCGAGCATCCTGCATGCAGCGCTCGCGCTGCTCGAAACGGCGACGGGACCGGACACGCTGCTTGGCTTGCCCAACCGCTGGGACGACGACGCGTGGCGAGAGGAAGCTGCATCGACGGAGGCGAAAGACACGCGCCAACCGCGCGACGAGACGCCGCAGTTCCAGACGCCCGCCGATCGCGCGGCGGCGATCGCGAGCGGGGCGTTCGTGCCGTGATTCATGTCTCTGAACGAGTCCGGGATCGACTCGTTCAGAGCTTCCCCCGGTAGCTGAGCGTAAATTCATCTACTCGACCGTTCGATGGCGCATGCATGCCTCCCTCGTCATGCCCGCGCCAGCGGGCATCCACGCACTCTCCCGGCGTCCAGCGCAGAATAAAGAACCACCCGACAGTGACCTCGTTCTCAGGCGTGGATTCCCGCTTGCACAGGAATGACGGTAAGCGAGCACGCAATGGAGTGTATTCGCGCCCGGCTATCGGACACCCCGCGCGGCCGCTGCCGACGGCCGCGCGGGGTGGGCTCACTGCGGGTCGATGCGGCCGTCGTTGTCGTCCGGGATCGGCACCAGGCTGTCGCGCTCCGCACCCGGCCCGATATCGGGACCCGACGGCGCCTGGCGCACGTTCAGATTGTCCTGCTCCGTCGTCTGCGGACGGTTCACGGCCGGATCGCTGGCCGGAATGTCCGCGCTGTCGCCGTAGCTCGGCGCGTCGGTCGCGTGCCGGTGATCGTCGGCGTGCACGAACGTCGTGGCCATCGCGAGGCAGACGCCGCAGAGCGTCGTCGTGAGAGTCGGATGCTTGCTGAACATGCGTGTTCCTCCATGAACGAAATCGGCCTTCACTATGCACCTGCCGGCCACGCTCCTGATGCCGGACACGGCGCGCCGCGATGTCGCAATGAGGTCGCGCGCTGCGCGTGCATCGCCGACACGCGGCCGGGCGATCGCCGCTGTCGTGCAGCGCTCGGCCGTGGACAATGGCGTTCATGGCGAAATACGGACCCAAGGCGAGCCGCAAGGTCGGCAAGGCGCTGCACGAGATGAAGGCAGGGCGGCTGAAGTCCGGCGGCAGCGGGCGCAAGGTGAAGAATCCGAAGCAGGCGATCGCGATCGGATTGTCGGAAGCGCGCGCTGCCGGGGCCAAGGTGCCGCCGCCGCCACGTCACAAGTGAGGCCTCAGGGTCGGCGCGCAGCCTCGTCGGCGCTCGCCGCCACCGCTGCGCCGAACAGGAAGGCCTGCGCCACGTAGTACATCCACAGCGCGAGCACCGCGAGGCTGCCGGCCGCGCCGTAGATCGACACGACGCTGGCGCGGCCGATGTAGAGACCGACGAGCTGCTTGCCGCCGGTGAACAGCACGGCGGCGATGAAGCCGCCGCTCAGCGCGGCGCGCCAGCTCACCGGCCGATCGGGCAGCCACTTGAGAATCGCCGCGGTCACCGTCCACACGCCGAGCAGGCCGACGAGCAGATTGGCGAGATCGGCGAGCAGGGCGATTTCGCCGAGTGCGCTTTCGAGAGTCGCGGCCAGGGCCTGCAGCAGCGCACTCAACACCAGCGAGACCAGCAACAGGAAGCCGAGCGTCAGCAGCAGCGCGACGGCGAGCAGGCGCTTGCGCAGCGCCGCCACCAGGCCTCCCGTGGCCTGTGCCGGCCGAAACACGTGGTTGAGCGCCGTCGACAAGGTCGTCAATGCGCCGCTCGCGCCGACGATGAGCGCCCCCAGCGCGATCAGCGAGGCGAGGCCGCCGCCGGGTTCGACGCGCGCTGCGAGCACGGCACGTTCGATCAGTGCCGCACTGTCGGCGCCGACCAGGCCCGCGAGCTCGCGGAACACATAGCCCTGCGCGGCATCGGTGCCGAACACGAAACCCGCCACGGCGATGACGACGACCAGCACGGGCGCCAGCGAGAAGATCGCGTAATAGGCGAGCGCCGCGCCGAACAGCAGGCAGTCCTCCGCCAGGTAGCGGCGCACGGCTGCGATCAGCAGCCGCCCGAATGCGCGCGCCCGCTTCACCAGGCCGGCGGATCGCTGGCCGGAAACGATTCCCACGAGGCCTCGTCGACGAGATCGCGCGTGCCTTCGCCGTAGCGCAGCTGCAGATCGGGCCGCACCTCGGCCGCGGTGCGCAGGCCCGTCGCCTCGAGCAGCACGCAGCGGCCCGTCGCTGCCCGGTGCAGCAGCCAGGCCGCGGGCAGCCAGCGCAGCGGCCAGGGCAGGGGAGCGGGCAGCGCGAGCGCGACCAGCGCGCCGACGAAGGACAGTTCGCGCTCACGCGGCGTCAGGTTCTGCCGCCGCTCGACGGCGAGGTTGTCGGGATGCGTCATCGACGGTCTCCGCGGCGGGAGGATGCCGAGATGCAGCAAAGGCGGTGCCAGCGCGCCGGCGATCGCACGGCCTGTCGTCACTCGGGATCGGGCGCGTGTCGAGGTGTCGGAGATCCCGGGTTCCGCTCCGCTGCACCCGGGCTACGAAGATTATTGTGTAATTCTTGCGCAGACCTCCGCAGGTCCTACACGGCGCTGCGCATCAGCTCCCCGACCAGGCGTTCGAGCTGGCGCAGCGAGCGGCAGGGGTCGACGCGATCGCAGGCGGTCGCGAGCTTGAGCATCTCGGAGTCGCCGATCTGCCAGAACGCGCGCGGCTCGGGGTTCAGCCAGATCACGCGCTTGGCCCGGGCGTGGACGAGCCGCAGTTCGCGCAGGCCCGCGTAGCCGTAGTTCGAGCGCGCGTCGCCGAGAATCAGCACCGTCGTGCGATGGTCGATGTCGTCCAGCGCCTGCTCGACGAGCTGCGCGAAGGCCATGCCGTAGTCGGTCGAACCCCAGCCGTGGCGCTGCAGCGCGATCGACACGGCATCCTCGACCGCGTGCGTCGCGAACAGCGCCGTGACCTCGGCGAGCACCGAGGAGAACACGAAGGAACGCACCTTCGGCAGCACTTCCGACACGCTGTAGAGGAACAGCAGCAGGAAGCGCGCGACGTTCGCGACCGAGCCGGACACGTCGCAGACGGCGACGATCTTCGGGCGCTCGATCTTCTTCCGTCGCCACACGACGTCGAACAGCAGGCCGTCGAACTCGATGTTGCGACGGATCGTGTGGCGCACGTCGAGCACGCCGCGCTGCGCGATCTTGCGCCGGCGCGAATGCAGGGCGACGAGCCGCTTCGCCAGCTTGCGCACCAGCTGCTGCATGAGGCGGAAATCGCCGGCTTCCGCTCGCGTCAGCGGCGTCTCGCGCAGGATTTCCTCGCGCAGCCGGCGGCCGGCATTCGCGGTCAGCAGCAGCAATTGCCGGTCGACGAGCGCGAGCACCTCGTCGCGCAGCTGCGCGAGCCGCGCGCGCAGGCGATCGGCGGCTTCGAGTTCCTCGTCCCGCCGCAGCGCGTAGAGCCGGCGCTCCAGCGCTTCGACCCCCATCTGCTCGAGGATGCGGCGCGCGTACATGCCGCGCTGGGTGAAGAGCTTGATGTCGCCGATGCCGGCCGCGCGCGCCGCGGCGGCCAGCGCGAGCTGCAGCTGCGCGCGATCGCCGCCGTCGAGCAGGGCTTCGAGCGAGGAGGTTTCGGCGCCGGAATCCGCGGCCGCCGCGTCGGCCTCGGTGTCCCCGGCCGCCGGCGCCGCGTCTTCGGGATCCTCGTCGCGTTGCAGGCTTTCCAGCGCCTCGGCGTGGAAGAAGAGATCGAAGCAGCTGTCGAAGCGGGCCTTGTCGTCGACGCTCTTGGCGAGCACCTGCGACAGCGCTGTCTTCAGCAGCCTGCGATCGCCGTAGCCCAGCGCGCCGAGCACCGCAGCCGCGTCCAAGCCTTCGCTGGTCGACACGCGCACGTCGGCGGCGCGCAGCGCCTGCAGGAAGTCGCCGAGCACCACGCTCACGGCGCTGCCACTCCGCTCAAACCTTGCGGGCCGCCGTGACCAGGCGATAGATCTCGCCGTCGACCTGCGCGATGTCGTCCTGGAACTTGAGCAGCAGGTTCAGCGTCGAGCGCACGAGATCGGCGTCGAGCTCCTGCGCATGCAGCAGCAGCAGCGCGCGCGCCCAGTCGATGGTCTCGCTGATCGCAGGGCTCTTCTTGAGATCCAGCTCGCGCAGGCCCTGCACGAAGCCGACGAGCTGCTGGCGGATCGTCTCGCCCAGCTCGGGTACCCGCCGCGCGACGATGCGGCGTTCGAGCGCGGCATCGGGGTAAGGGATGTAGAGATGCAGGCAGCGGCGCTTCAGCGCATCGCCGAGCTCGCGCGTGTTGTTCGAGGTCAGGAAGCACACCGGCGGGACGCGCGCCGCGACGGTGCCGAGCTCGGGGATCGAAATCTGGTAGTCCTGCAGCATCTCGAGCAGGAAGGCCTCGAACTCCTGATCTGCCTTGTCGATCTCGTCGATCAGCAGCACTGCGCCCTCGGGCGCCCACAGCGCCTTCAGCAGCGGTCGCGGTTCGAGGAATTCGGTATTGAAGAAGGTGTCGTCGAACTCGTGCAGGCGCGCGATTGATTCGGCGAGGCCTTTCGCGCCCTCCATCAGATCGCCGAGCTTGTCCTTCAGCACCTGCGTGTAGAGCAGCTGCTTGCCGTACTTCCATTCGTACAGCGCTTTCGATTCGTCGAGGCCTTCATAGCACTGCAGGCGAATCAGCGGCTTGCCGAGCCAGGCGGCCGTCGCCCGCGCCAGCTCGGTCTTGCCGACGCCCGGTGGGCCTTCGACCAGCACGGGCTTGTCGAGGCGGGTGGCGAGGTAGACGGCGGTCGCGATCGCGTCGCTGCACAGGTAGCCGCTCGCGTCGAAACCGGCATGGATGGCGGCGAGGCTCGCGCGGACCTCGGCGGTGCCGCCGACGGGGCCCGCACCGGGAATGGCAGTCAAGTTCGAATCTCCTCGAGTTTGGGCGAGGCTAACACGCGCGTCCGGCCGGGTGAAACGCGCGGCGCCTGCGGGTGGCGGGAATGCCGACGGTGAGACGCACACGGGCATGCGAAATCGCGCGTCTCGGCCCGACACGCATTTCGCGCGAGCCGGCATACGCTCGGCGTGCAGATCAGCCGAAGGAGTCAACATGCACAGGGAGTCAGTGTCATTGAACGAAGCTGCGCGCGTCATCGAGGCGGCGAAGCGTCACGCCGAGGAAATGAGCGTGGCCATGAACGTCGCAGTGGTGGACGCGGGCTGCAATCTGGTCGCCTTCATCCGCATGGACGACGCCTGGCTCGGGAGCATCGACATCGCGCAGAAGAAGGCCTTCACCGCGCGCGCGTTCAACGTATCGACGCACGAGCTCGCGACGCTCGCGGCCCCGGGCCAGCCGCTCTATGGCCTCGCGAACACCAACGACGGCCAGGTCGTGATCTTCGGCGGCGGCATGCCCCTGAAGCGGGGAGAACGCATCGTCGGCGCAGTGGGTGTCAGCGGCGGCAAGCCCGATCAGGACCATGCCGTCGCGGCGGCCGGTGCTGCGGCTTCGGCTAGGAGACCTCGACGGAGAACACGCAATCTCGTAACCCGGGGCTGGCATTTCGGTTGAACGAGGATCCCGGGTTTCGCTTCGCTGCACCCGGGCTACGAGATCTGTAGCGTCGGCGACAACGACCGGCATCGAGTCTCCGTGTTCTCCGTAGCTAATTGGAAGAGCGCAAGTACGCTCCCCTGCCCATTGTTTACCGTCATTCCCGCGCCAGCGGGAATCCACGCCGGAGGAGGAGCTCTCCGTCGGGCGATCCTTCTTTTTCCGCGCTGGACGCCGGGGGAATGCGTGGATGCCCGCTGGCGCGGGCACGACGAAGGAGGTCCTACATGGGCATGCGCCATCGCACAGCCAATGGAGTGGATCTACGCTCGGCTACGAGATTATTCAACGCGTCCGCGTGGGAAAGATCCCGGATCCCGCTCCGCTGCACCCGGGCTACGAAATCATGTGCGCTCGGTGGCCGGCGGCTCGCGCAGGGCGAGGAACACGAGGCCCAGCGCGCCGGCGAGATAGCTGACGCCGCCGCCGAGCAGCATGACGAGGCCGCCTGCGCGCTGCGCGTCGAGCGTCGTCGACGCGCCGTGCTCGTAGAGCACGCGCGGGGCGACGGCGAGCAGCACGCCCAGCAGCGTCATGTGCGTGGATGTCATCAGCAGGCCGGCCACGCCGCCCGCCAGCGCGTGACGGCACGACGGCCGGGCGGTCGCGAGCGCGCCCCACCAGACCGCCAGGCTGCTCGCGAGGAAGCCGGCCTGCTCCAGCGCGAACCATGCAGGCTGCTGCCGCGCCAGGTGATGCAGGGCCGGCGCATGCCAGGCCCACACGATCACGAGCTCGATCACCGCGGCCGGCAGCGCGACGGCCGCCGCGCGGCCCGAATCGTCACAGGCGGAGAGGCCCACGGCGAGCAGCGGCGCGGCGAGCGCGACCACCGTGATGTGCAGCGACATGTGGGCCACGAAATTCTCGCGTGCGAGGCCGGGCAGCGGGCCGCACCACGCGAGCAGCAGCACCGCCACGCCGGCGGCAGTCGCGAGCACGGCCGGCGTACGCGAGCCGTTCAGCTGCAGCGCGTGAGAAACCACAGGGGCAAGGCCACGTAGACCGTCGCGGTCAGCGACAGGCCGGCGAGCAGCCAGGTCGCGAAGCCGAGAAAGCGGCGCCGCTCGTCTGACGTCGCTTCGTCGTGGACGGGATCGATGGCGAAGCCGTGACGGTGCGCCTCGAAGCCGTACCAGGCAACGAGGAGCTCGCCCACGATGGCCGCGGCGGTCAGTGCGGAGAGCAGCCAGCGCGCCGGACCGAGACCGCCGTCGGGCGTGAAGCGCGCACACCACACCGCGACCGTCACGTAGCTCGCGAGGAAATGCGCGAACCACACGAGCGGGCCCGCGAACACCATCCAGAACTGGCGATGTCCGGCGGCCCTCATCTCAGTCACCCGCCGGGAACAGGACGAGCATTGCCAGCGCCGCCAGCCCTTGCCCGAGCGTGAAATGCCAGTAGAGCATCGTGTTGCGCAGATCCGCGTCGTATACCGGGGTCAAGAGCCCCGCCGCGCTGCGCGCGAGGCAGTACACGGCCATCAGCAGCCCGACGCCGAGGTGCAAGGCGGTCCATCCGGCGACGAGCCAGACCGTCGCATCGTAGACGTGCGCGGTCGGCACGAGATCGGTCGAGGCGGGCACGGCCAGCATGCAGTAGGTGGCGAGCGCGCCGGCCAGCGCGGCGACGCCGAGCAGCATGCGGCTGTGCGCGACCTGTCCCTGCCGATTTGCACGCGCGGCCCACAGCGTGCTCGCCCAGGCGACGATCATCGTCACGGCGGCCGCGCTCGCCCAGCCCGCGCCGGTGCCGTGTGCGGCGCGATCGAGGAAGCCCTCGTCGATCGTCCAATAATAGAAATAACCGAAGACGAGCGCGGCGAAGGCGCTCGCATCCGCCAGCATCGTGATGCACACGGCCCACCAGCCGGGCGCATGGTTGCCGCTCACGTAGAGCGGAAGCACGAGGCCGCGCCCCACGTGCTTCTCGGGTTTTTCGGGCGGCCGCGCCGTGCCG
>JBFWSI010000119.1:0-9048 GCA_050248455.1 Gammaproteobacteria bacterium
GTCGACGCGAACGGGCAGGTGGTCGATGCGAAGGGCCGCGTGCTGTCGGCGACGGAAGGCGCGGCGGTGGCGGCGGCGACGCCGATCGGCGGCCCCAACGGGACGGGCGCCGGTGCGGGTCGCGTCATCGGCCTCATCATCGGCGGTTCGCCGACCGCCGGCGTCGCGAAGAGCACGACCTTGAAGGTCACCGAATGAAGCGAGGCGCGCGATTTGCGGCAAGGCTGCTGCTCGTCGGCGTGGTCGCGCCGGCCGCTGCGGAGCCGGCCATCATCGTCGAACCGCCGGCCGCGGACTCGGCAGCGCCGGCTTCGTCGTCACCGCAGGGCCAGGGGCGCATCGTCTACCACGCGACGCCACCGCCGCCGATCACCGATGCGGACGGGAACGGCGGCGCGCCACCGGCGATGCAGCAGGACGGATCGTCGACAGCAGCGGGGGCACGCGCAGGGCAGGGAGCGACGGAAGCGGGGAGCGGCGGCGCGGCGGCTCCGAGCGTCGCCGGGCCCGGGGTCGAGATCATCACCGGCGGCGGTGGCGGCAGCCCGGGGGCGGCGAAGGTGGGCCGCATGCCGGTGCTGCAGTGACGGCCGGCGAACCTGAACAATGAACGACACCACGAACGAACCAAGGCTTGGGGGTACACGATGAGGGGCTCTTGCGCACGACGCCTCGGCCGGCAGCGCCTGCTGCCGATGCTGCTGCTCGCGCTGACGTTCGCATTGTCCGCGCTGCAGGCGCTCGCGGCGAACCTCAGGGTCGGCGAGATGAAGATCATGAAGCCCGGCGACATCGATCGGGTCGCCGTCGGCAATGCCAACGTCATCAGCACCTCGCTGCTGAAGAACGGCCAGCTGCTCGTGTTCGGCGAAGCGCCGGGTGTCACCACGCTGCACGTATGGTTGAAGAACGGAGAGGAGAAGCAGGTCGAATTCACCGTCGACAAGTCCGACTACTCGGCAGCGGTCAACAGCAGCGTGCTGCAGCAGAAGCTCTCGGCCGTGCGCAGGCTGGTCAACCCGATCAACGGCGTCGAAGTCAACGCGATCGGCGACAAGCTGGTGATGACGGGCCAGTACGACGGCCGCTTCACGCCGCAGGTCGCGGCGGTGAAGGCGGCCTATCCCGAGCTCCTCGACATGACGCTGTCGACCAAGCTGCACGAGGTGCGGGCACTGGTCGAGGACATCGAGGACATCTCGGTCAAGCTGGTCGGCGATCGCATCGTGATGTCCGGCACCATCGACGACAGCTACAAGGACACGCTCGCGACGATTGCCGGCGCCTATCCCGAAATCATGGACTTGACCATCAAGGAAGAGCTCGAGCTGCCGGACGAGAAGATGGTGCTGGTCAACATCCGGATCACGGAGTTCAACAAGAGCGCGTCGGACAGCCTGGGCATCAACTGGAGCAACAACTTCGCCGGCCCCGCCGCCGCCCTGTCGAGCGAAACGGGTTTCGGCGGCAAACGGGCCGACGGCGTGACGATCCTCGGCGGATCCAATACGCCGGGCTCGCTCTCGTCGATCGACCCCGCCCTGACCCAGAAGTCCTTCGGCTACTTCGGCATCGCGACCGAAATCACCTCGCGCATCAACCTCGCCATCAACGCCGGCGACGCGATGATCCTCGCCGAGCCGCGCCTGGTCGCCCGCAGCGGCGGCGAAGCCAAGTTCCTGGCCGGCGGCGAGATCCCGATCGAGGTCGTGACGCCGACCAGCGCGACCATCGAATTCAAGCAGTTCGGCATCCTGCTGAACATCAAGCCGGTGGTCGATCGCGACGATAACATCCGTGCCCACGTCGAGACCGAGATCAGTGCCGTCGACAATTCGGTCTCCGTCGGCAACACGCCGGGCTTCCTGACCCGCCGGACCGATGCCGACATCCTGCTGCGCTCGGGCGAGACGCTGGTGATGTCGGGGCTGGTCGATCGCGAGATGGGGCGCGACATGACGGGGCTCAAGGGCTTCGCGTCCTTGCCTGTGCTCGGCCCATTGTTCCGTTCCCGGGATTTCCGCGACAAGAAGACCGATCTCGTGATCTTCGTGACGCTGCAGGTGTACGACGCCGAACACACGCAGAACATCAGCACGATGAACGACGAGAAGGCGCGCGAGCAGAAATTCCTGGACTCCATGCGGACGTCAACGTTCAGACTGGTCGAGTGACCGCGGGAGCCTGCCTGTCATGTTCAACGTCATCATCAAGAACGCGAAGGACGAGACCCTCGAAAGCATCGAAATTCCGGGCGACATGTGCGGGATCGGCAAGTCGCGAGCCAACCTCGTGCAGCTGCGCGGCTGGCGCGTAGCGCCGCAGCACGCCGAGATCCATCGCACGTCGGAAGGCCTGTTCCTCGAGCGCGTGTCGCAGAAGGCGAGCGTCGAGGTCAACGGCAACCCGGTCGAGCACTACGGCCCGCTGCGCACTGCCGACCGCATCCACATCGCGGGCTATTACCTGCAGGTCGGCGAGTTTCGATCACGCCAGCCAGCACCCGAGCAGCCCGGATCGGGCACGCCGGCGCAACGCCACGACGACGACGACAACCCGTTCCTGAAGACCGTGATCGGCGTGCCGCGTCACGTCGTCATCGAGGAATCGGCCGAGCTGTCGAAGACCATCATCGACCTGCGCCACAAGGACAAGTTCAAGTGGCGAAACCGCGTGCACGAGGAGCTGCTCGCGGCGATGGATCTCCGCCGCACCGACATCAGCTCGATGAGCGAAAACGAGCTGCGCAAGCATGTTCAAGGCCTGATCGCGGAAATCATCCAGGGCCTCGATGCCAAGTTGCCGGCCGACGTCGATCGCGCGCGCCTGGCCCGGGACGTGCTCGACGAGGCCGTCGGCCTCGGTCCGCTCGAGGAGCTGCTCGCCGACGAGAGCGTCAGCGAAATCATGGTGAACAAGTACGACGAGATCTATCTGGAGCGCTCCGGGCGCCTGATGCGTTCCGAAGTGGTCTTCTCGAGCGACGATGCGGTGATGTCGGCGATCGAGCGCATCGTCTCGCCGCTCGGCCGGCGTATCGACGAGAGCTCGCCGATGGTCGACGCGCGCCTGAAGGACGGCTCGCGGGTCAATGCGATCATCCCGCCGCTCGCGCTGCGCGGGCCCTGTTTGACGATCCGCAAGTTCTCGAAGAACAAGCTGACCGATCGGGATCTGATCGGCTACGGCGCGATCAGCCCCGCGATGGTCGCCTTCCTCAAGGTCGCGGTCGCCCAGCGCCGGAACATCGTCATTTCCGGCGGCACGGGCTCGGGCAAGACCACGCTGCTCAACATGCTGTCGAGCTACATCCCCGAGGACGAGCGCATCGTCACCGTCGAGGACGCGGCCGAGCTGAAGCTGCAGCAGCCGCATCTGGTGTCGCTCGAAGCGCGGCCGCCGAACCTCGAGGGCAAGGGCCAGGTTTCGATCCGCGATCTCGTGAAGAACTGCCTGCGCATGCGGCCCGATCGCATCGTCGTCGGCGAGTGTCGCGGCGGCGAGGCGCTGGACATGCTGCAGGCGATGAACACGGGTCACGACGGTTCGCTGACGACGGCACACGCGAACACACCGCGCGATCTCATCTCGCGTCTGGAGGTGATGGTGATGATGTCCGGCATGGATCTGCCGGTGCAGGCGATCCGCGAGCAGGTCGCTTCCGCCGTCGATATCGTGGTCCAGCAGACGCGCTTCCCCGACGGTTCGCGCAAGGTCGTCAACATCTCGGAAATCACCGGCGTCGAGAACGGCGTGGTGCAGATGCAGGACATCTTCCGCTTCGAGCAGTCGGGCTTCGACCCGCGTGGCAAGGTGCTCGGCGAGTATCGGCCGACCGGCAGAGTGCCCGAGTTCTACGAGGAGCTGCGCACGCGCGGCGTGGCGGTCGACATGAGCATCTTCGGCCGGCCCTGATGGAATTGCTGCTCGGCCTGCTCGCCGACTTCGCGATGCCCGCGGCAGTGGCCGCGGTCTTCCTGTCGGCGACCTGCGGCTGGCTGCTGTTCATTGCCAAGGCGCAGCGCAAGCTCGCCCGCTATCGCGAGGATTTCACCAATCAGGCCTCGGCGAACATGGCCGACATGTTCCTGTTCGTCGATCCGCACCGCCTGTTCCGCATGAACGTGATCGCGCTCGTCGTCGGGCCGCTGCTGACCTGGCTGCTGCTGCGCGATCCGGTGACGAGCATCGGCGTCTTCGTGCTGATCCTCGTGCTGCCCGCCTATCTCTACCGCTCGATGCGGGCGAAACGCCTCGCGCGCATCGAGGCGCAGCTGCCGGATGCGCTGGCGATGGTCGCCGGCGCGCTGCGCGCCGGTGCGAGCCTGTCGATCGCGCTCGACAATCTCGTCGACGAGCAGCCGGCGCCGATCAGCCAGGAATTCGAGATCCTGACGCGTGAGCAGCGCATCGGCGTGGATTTCAACGTGTCGCTCGCGAACATGGAGAAGCGCATTCCGATGCCGGACTTTCGCATGCTGACGACGGCGCTGCGCATCAACCGAGAGGTCGGCGGCAACCTGGCCGAGACCGTCGAATCGCTCGCCGACACCCTGCGCCGCAAAGCGATGATGGAAGGCAAGATCAAGAGCCTGACGGCGCAGGGCAAGCTGCAGGGCATCGTGATGACGGGCCTTCCGGTGCTGCTCGGCGTGCTGCTGAACTTCCTCGAGCCCGAATCGATGAGCAAGCTGTGGACGACCGGCACCGGCTGGATCGTGCTGAGCATCGTCATCGTCATGGAACTGATGGGCTACTTCATGATCAAGAAGATCACCGCGATCGACGTATGAGGCCGATCTGACGATGGAAGCCGTGCTGAGCGGACCATGGCCGTGGGCCGTCGCCGGGGTAACCGCCCTGTCGGCGTCCTGTTTCCTGCTCTTCGTGATGTGGGTGAACGCCCAGATCGAGGAAGAGGACCGCGCTTACATGGATCCGCTGCCGCCGCTGCTGAAGCTCGTCTGGCCCTTCATCCAGATCATCGCGAACTTCGTCTGCGTGTTTCTTCCCTACGATTACATGGAAGCGACGGAAAAGCGCTTGCAGCGTACCGGCGTCAGCTACCTGCTCAGCGCCGAGCAGTTCGTCGCGCTGCAGATTTTCATGGCGCTGCTGATGCCGCCGGTGGTGTGGATGTGCCTGACGGTGTTGCACAAGTCCTTCCCCCTCGCAATCCTCGTCTCGCCGCTGTTCGGCTTCCTGTTTCCGAACATCTGGCTGTCCGATACGCGCAAGCGCCGCGAGCTTGCCGTGATTCGATCGATGCCGGTCTATCTCGACTTCATCACGATGTGCGTCGAGGCGGGCCTCAACCTGTCCGGCGCGCTGGCACAGGCGATGGAGAAAGCCCCGCCGGGCCCGCTGCGCAACGAGTTCGCGATCGTGTTGCGCGATCTGCGTGCCGGCCTGACGCGCGCCGACGCCCTGCGGCGCATGGCCGATCGTCTCGACATCACCGAGATCACGAGCTTCGTCAGCGCCGTCGTGCAGGCCGAGCGCATGGGCGCGAGCCTGTCCTCGGTGCTGCGCGTGCAGGCGGAGCAGCGCCGCAACGAACGCTTTCAGCGCGCCGAGAAGCTCGCGATGGAAGCGCCGATCAAGCTCGTCGGTCCGCTGATCATCTTCATCTTCCCGGTGACCTTCATCGTGCTCGCCTTCCCGATCGTCATGAAGTTCCTGGCTCAGGGGGGGATGTGAAACGGCTGGGGCTGGCCCTGCTCGCGCTGTGCCTCGCCGCCTGCAGCCGCCAGCCGCTGCGGATCGGCACCGAGGAGGAGGACATGAAGCTCGTCGCGGCGCGCGCCGAAGCCAGCTATGAGAACAAGGACTGGGCCGGTGCCGCAAACGACTACGGCACGCTCGTGAAGGTGATGCCGCAGGACACGAATTTCTGGTTCCGCTATGCGAACGCGCTGGCGCGCGCCGATCGCCCCGATCAGGCCGTTGCGGCCTACCGTGAAGTGCTGGTGCGCGACGCGCGCTACGCCAAGGCCTGGTTCAACATGGGGATCGTGCAGCTGCGTCAGGCCGCCAGCAGTTTCTCGCGCATGGACAGCAACGTTGCGGCCGACGAGCCGCTGCGCGCCCAGGGCCAGCAGGTCTATGCCGCGCTGATGGGCATCCTCGGCGAGGACGACGCGAGTCCCACGACGACGACGGGCGGGGCTGCGACCGGCGCGGCCATCGACGACGGTGCACCGACGTCTCCCTGAGCGGCACCCGGCGTGCGGGCAGGCGATGGTCGAGTTTCTCGTCGTCGTCCCGGTGCTGCTGCTGCTGATTCTGGGCATCATCCAGTTCGCGATGATCTACCAGGCGAAAATCACGCTGAACTACGCCGCCTTCGAGACCGCGCGCGCGGGCTCGGTCAATGGCGCCCGCATGTGGGCGATGGAGCTGGCCTTGGCCCGCGCGATGGCGCCGCTCTACACCACGCCCTATGTCAGTGATGCCGGCGGCAGCTGCACCAGCAACTTCCAGCTCGGCCGCTTCGAGGGGCCCAGCCTCGATCTCGAGCTCGGCAACGTGCGCTGCGCGCGCCAGCACGTACGCGACATGCTCGCCGACGGCAACGTGCGGCTGCTGCTGGTGAATCCCGGGCCCGATTCCTTCGACGGCAACCACGGCGTGACGGCGGCGGGCCAGACCGTCATCCCCAACGACAACCTGATGTATCGCAGCGCCTTCGCCGACGCGCTGTCCGGCCAGTCGATCCAGGACGCGAACCTCATCAAGGTGCACATCGGCTATTGCTATGAACTGCTGGTGCCGCTGGTCGACAGGATCATCAACCGGATGATTGCATCGGCGCCGAGCGCGCTCGAGCCGGAAAACTTCGGACCCGCCGCGGCCGGCAGCTTCGCCGCGGCCTGCACCGCCGAACGCGATCCGCCGCGCTACGGCGTGCCGATCTATGCACAGGCCGTGATGCGCATGCAGTCCGACGCGGTGCGCGATGCCTTCTGCTCCGGCCAGTGCGCGGAGGACAGCGGCTGGCCGCGTGGTCGCGGCACCCACTGATGCTCGGTGTTTTGCGCGTTCTCGGCGTAAAAACGGCGCCTCACGCGGCACAGGCGACTGTCAGCGCAGGTAGTCGACGGCGATGCCGGCGAAGATCGCGACGCCGAACCAGTTGTTGTTGAGGAAGGCGCGGAAGCAGCGTTCGGGCTCGCGATCCTTGATCAGCCATTGCTGGTAGACGGCGAGCGCGGCGGCGACGGCGAGGCCGGCGTGATAGGGCGCGCCGAGATCGGCCTGGCGGCCGACCAGCCAGAGGTCCAGTAGCAGCAGGCACTGCAGCGCGCCGATGATGTGGCGATCGGCCTCGTCGAAGAGGATGGCCGTCGACTTGAGGCCGATCTTCAGATCGTCCTCGCGATCGACCATCGCATACTGCGTGTCATAGACGAGCACCCACAGCACCACGGCGGACAGCAAGAGCCAGGCGAGCGGCGGCAGCGTGCCGGTCTGCGCCGCGAAGGCCATCGGCACCGACCACGCGAAGCTCGCGCCCAGCCACACCTGCGGCAGATAGGTGTGGCGCTTCATGAACGGATAGGCGCTCGCGAGTGCCAGCGCAGCGAAGGCGAGCCCGATCGTGAGCCCGTTCTGCGTCAGCACCAGCAGGCCGGCGAGCAGCACCAGCACGACGAAGAGCAGCAGCGCGTGTCTCGGTTCGATCTCGCCGGCGACGAGCGGCCGGTCGCGCGTGCGCCGCACGTGGCCGTCGAAGTGGCGATCCGCATAGTCGTTGATCACGCAGCCGGCCGAGCGCATCAGCAGCGTGCCGAGCACGAACACCGCCAGCACGAAGAGATCCGGCACGCCGCGCGCCGCGATCCACAACGCCCACAGCGTCGGCCACAGCAGCAGCAGAGTGCCGATCGGCCGATGCAGGCGCATCAGCCGGGCATAGGCGCGCCAGGAGGCGAACGGCGAGGGGCGACGAAGCGTGTAGTCCTGCATCCGCGTAATCTAAACGGGGATCGCCGCCGATTTCCATCGGTTGCGTCCGTCTTCCCGGCGCGTGCTGGACGCTGCCGGGTTGCGCTGCGCGCTGCCACGGAGAACACGGAGAAGAACGAGGTTGCTCGGAGCCTCCGTAGTGTCGGCGCCAATAGCCATGATTGAGTCACCGGAGCCGCGGAGCGGGGCCTGCGCTTCCGCGACTAAATAGCTGAGCGCAAATACGCTCCACTGCGTGTTCATTTACCGTCATGCCCGCGCAAGCGGGCATCCACGCACTCTCCCGGCGTCCAGCGCGGAAAAAGGAATCGCCCGACGGAGACCTCGTTGTCAGGCGTGGATTCCCGCTGGCGCGGGAATGACGACGGAGGCTTCTACGTGCGCATGCGCTATCGAACAGCCAATGGAGTGCATTTGCGCTCAGCTAATTAGATTACGACTCCAGGCTCCGAACAATCCTTTCTTCTCCGTGTTCTCCGTGGCAGCGCGCAGCGCAAATACGGCCTCACACCTTCGCGAACTCCGCGCGGTGCACGGTCCAGCGCGCGATCAGCTGTTCGGCGAGTGCGGGGGCTTCGTCGAGCAGGCGGTCGGCGACCTGCTGCACGGTCGGCAGCAGCCGGCGGTCGCGGGTGAGATTCGCGATGCGGAACTCGGCGATGCCGGTCTGGCGCGTGCCGAGCACTTCGCCGGGGCCGCGCAGCTCGAGATCGCGCTCGGCGATCACGAAACCGTCGTTGGTTTCGCGCATCGTCTGCAGGCGGTGGCGCGCCGTCTCGCCGAGCGGGCTCTTGTAGAGCAGCACGCAGTCCGACTGCGTGCTGCCGCGCCCGACGCGCCCGCGCAGCTGGTGCAGCTGCGAGAGGCCCAGGCGCTCGGCGTTCTCGATCACCATCAGGCTTGCGTTCGGCACGTCGACGCCGACCTCGATCACCGTCGTCGCCACCAGCAGCTCGATCGCGCCGCGCGCGAACTGCTGCATCGTCAGATCCTTCTCGCGCTCGTGCATGCGGCCGTGCACGAGGCCAATCCTCACCTGCGGCAGCGCCTGCGCGAGCGCCGCCGCGGTGTCGGTCGCGG
>JBFWSI010000120.1:0-9047 GCA_050248455.1 Gammaproteobacteria bacterium
GGCCGCCGGCGCACCGCCGCCTTCGCCGCTCTCGGTCAGGAAGCGCAATTGCACGCCGTAGGCCTCGCGATCGAGCGCGAGGCGGCCCGCGCAGTCCAGGCCGGCACGGAGCTTGCCCGCCTGCCGCTGCAGGTGATGGACGAACTCGTGCACCAGATAGCTCTGCGCCTGTGTGTCGCGCTCGAGGTCGATGCGCTCGTCGACGTAGATGCGGTCGGCGTGCGGGTCGAGCCAGGCGACGGCCGCACAGCGCGCGCCGCCGCAGACCTCCGCGGCGATGCGCGCCGGCGGCACCGCCACCACTTCCGGGATCGCAGCCGGCGTCGGATAGCCCGAGAGCACGACGGCCCAGGACATCAGCACCTCGAACAGCGTCTTCACGGCGCGCCGGCCGGCGCGAGCACGCGCAGCGATCGCATCTCCGCCAGCGCCGCCGCGTGGGCCAGCGGGCGCTGGCGCAGGTTGATGTAATAGTCGCAATAGCTGCCGTAGTTGCCGACGACACCGGCGCGCGCGACCTCCAGCAGGCCCGTGATCAATTCGTCGACCGTGACTTGGATGCCATGATCGGCGAGCTCGTCGCGCGTCTGCACGGTGCGGTTGGCGATCATGCGCCGGTCCTCGAGCAGGCGCGTCGCGAGCTCCCTGATCATCGCTTCGTACTGCGCGACGACCGCATCGGCGGGCCTCGTCTGCTCGCCGGGCGCCTGGGCCTGCAGCGCGAGCCACAGGGCGGCGACGTCGCCGTCGATCAGCTGCAGGAAGCCCGTCGAGCGCAGGCTGTCGAGCTCGGCGTCCTGCACCACCACCGCGGCCGACTCCAGCGTCCCTTCATCGGCCGGGCCGGCGTCGCGATCGCAGCCGGCGAGCGCCGCGCTACAGACCATCGTCAGCGCGAGCAGGCGACGCATCGCTCACGGCCCCGTCGTGACGAGGGCGCCGAAGCCGCGCGGGCCCGCGCCGACCGCGAGCCGCTGCAGCGTGCGTCGCGCGGCGAGATCGACCACCGCGACGTCGTCGTCGAACCAGTCGACGACCAGCGCCCGACGACCGTCGCGGCTCAGCGCCACGCCGTCCGGCTGGCGCCCGACGGGTATCGTCGCCACCCGCTGGAGGCTGCGCGTATCGACGATGCCGAGCGCATCGTCGCGCTGCTGCGTGACGACGAGCGTTGCCCCGTCGGGCGACACGGCGATGCCGTAGGGAAACTTGCCGACCGTAATCGTGCCGGCGACGGTGTTCGTCGCCGTATCGATCGCCGTGATGTCGCCGCTCTGCACGTTGCCGACGTACAGGCGCTCGCGATCGGGCGACAGCGCGACCGCGAACGGTGCGCGCCCGGTCTTGATCTCGGCGTACTTGCGCGGCAGATCGGCGTCGAGCACCGTCAGCAGATCGCGCTCGCGGCTCGCGACGTAGACGCGTCGGCGCGCGCGATCGAGGGCGACGCCCGCGGGCGCCGCGCCGACGCTCAGGATGTCGATCACGATGCGCTTCTTCGGATCGACGACGAGCAGCGCATTGCGCTCCCAGTCGGTGACGAAGAGGAGGATGCGCTTGCCTTCGTCGACCGCGATGCCGAAGGGCTGGCCGGCGACGTCGATGGTCTGCAGCACGCGCCGGCTCGCGGCGTCGATCTCGGTGATCGTGCCGCTCTCCGGATGCGTCACGTACACGCGTCGTCCATCCTCGGTGCTCGCGACGCCGACCGGCCCGTGCGGCACGTCGATGTCGATCGTGGCGGCGAGCTTCGCCGTCGCGACATCGATCACGGACACGCTGCGGCCCTGCTGGTTCGTGATCCACGCGAATTCGCCGGCCGTCGCCGACGAGGCGGCGAACGCCTGTGCGATCAGGACGAGCGCGAGCCGGCAGCTTGCCCTCATCCGCTTCATGGCGCGCCTTGCTCGAGCATGCGCTGCAGAGTGTCGAGCCCCGTGCGCGTCATCTTCTGCATCGCTGCGACGGCCGCCTCGTCGTTCAGGTGCTCGGGCGGGAAATTGCCGGTGTCCGCGCGATAGAAACGCCCCAGGACTTCGACGTCGCTACCTTCGCCGCTGGCCTTCACTTCGATGGTGACGGTGTAGAAGCTGACGGGGAAAGCCTCGACGTTCTCCTTCAGCAGGCGATACCCGAGGTAGCGGCGCGCCGGATCGTATTCGTCGAGGCTCTCGCGCAGGCTGCCGCCCTGGGCGAGCTTCAGCTCGCGCTCCGCCTTGCCGGGTTCGTTGCCGCCGCTCGCATGCACCTCGACGAAGAACGGATTCCAGGTGTCGACGGCACCGAACTCCCGGATCGCTGCCCACACCGTCGCCGGCGGCCTGGCGATGATCACGTGCTCCTCGATCTTCTGCGGCGTCGGCCCGTGCGCCAGCGCCGCCGGGCCGCCACCGACCAGCAGCGCCGTCAGCAGCATCGGTAGCCATGTCCTGCGTTTCATCATGCTCACCTCACTTGGATGGATTCCGGGCCGGCCAGCCGCGCGGCAGCGCATAGAGCACGAGCAGCGCCAGCAGCGCGACAGCGGCCGCCACGAAACCGGACTCGATGCGCGTCGGCACCAGGCGCGCCCACTGGGGGGACTGCAGCGTCGCCTGCAGCGCGCGCAGCGACTGCAGGGGGTGGTAGACCAGCCCGGTCTTGCCGGCGAGCTCCTGCAGATAGGCTTCGCGCACCTGCGACAGATGCTCGTTGCCGCGCGCGGCGTCGCGTCCCCACGGCGCATTGCGAGCCTCGTAGCCGTCGATGCTGCGTCTCTCCGCCTCGGTCGGTTCGCCGAAGCGCGAGGCTTGCGGCACCTCGTCCTCGGCGTATTCGCCGATCTGGTGCCCCTCCTCGTCGAACTTCGGGATTGGCGAGAGGCCATGACCGCCGACGCCGACGATGAGCCCGCGCACGGTGCCGGCTTCGCCGTCGAAGCGCGGCGCCGCGCCCGCCGCCGCCTGTGCCTGACGCTGCAAGGTGACGGTGCCCGGGACGATCTCGCCGTCGCGATCGCGGCGGCCGACTTCGGCGAAGTCCGGCGCGTAGTTCGGATTCACCGGCGGCGCTTCATGGCCGTCGGTGAAGAACACCAGCGCGAGCGCCGGCGGCAACCGGCCCGCATCGCGCAGGTCGACGACGAGCTGCAGCGTGTTGTAGAGGCCCTTGGCGATGTTGCTGTCGGCCGCCCACGCCATGCGCCAGTCGATGCGCGCGAGCGCGGCGTCGAGCGCGGCGTAATTGCCGCAGACCTCGACCGGCATTATCAGCGGCGCAGTCTGCCGTTCCGAGAACAGGCCGATGCCGACCCGCGAGCCGCAGGGCAGCCGCGGCAGCAGACGACGCAGCACGTCCTTCACGAAGTCGAGCCGGCGCAGGTGCTGGCCGTCGCGCTGATAGTCGGCGACGTTCATGCTGCGCGTGATGTCGATGACGAAGAAATACGCGTAGACGGGCCGCAGCGCCGTGATGGCCGGGCTCACCAGCGCGAACAGCGTCAGTCCCAGTGCGGCGAGCAGCAACGGGAGCCGCGGCTCGATGAAACGGCGACGCGAGCTCATGGCAGGCCGTTCGGAAAGCCCGGCATCTGCGACCAGATGTCGTCGGGCGGCGGATCGCCCTCCTCGTCCCCGCCGCCGCCGCTCGGCAGATCGCGCACGAGGCGCTGCGCCGCTTCGAGGTTGTACTTCGCGACCCACAGATCCGGTTGCCGGCGCAGCGCTTCGCGGTAGCTGTCCTTCGCGAGCTGGGTCGCCGCGCGCGAGGCGTCGATGTCGCGCTTCTCGGCGAGCTGCACCGCGCGCCGCAGGTGCAGGTTGCCGAGGTTGTAGCGGGCACGGGCGCGCTCGTCGTCGCTGCCGCGCTGGCTGGCGAGATGGTACTGATCGGCCGCCTCGTCCTCGCGCGCGGTCTGCGCCAGCAGGTAGGCGCGTGCGAAGAGCAGCGCCGCGGGCGCATCGCTCGTGACCGCGACGTCCTCGCGGCGCTGCAGGCGCTCGATCGTCGCGTTGCCGCGCTCCAGCGCCACGAGCCGCGCGCCGTCCAGTGCCGTCGCCGCGAGCAGCGCGAGCGCGGGCAACCACGGCCAGTGCGCCCGCCACGCGCGCCAGCGCGCGTTCATGCGTGCAGCTCCCGTTCGAGCAGCCGCGCCGTGCACAGCAGCGCGATCAGCACGGCCGCCGCGGCGAAGCACGCCTGCTGCAGCGGCTGGCGCGGCACGCGCTCGTGGTAGCTCAGCGGCAGGTTCTCGAGCCGGTCGATCTCGGCGATGGCGCTCGCCAGCGCCGAAGGAGAGTCGGCCTGGAACGCGCGATACGGTCGCCCGAGGGTCTGGAAGAACTGGTGGAGATGGCGCTCCGGCATCGACTGCGGAGTATCGCGTCGCGCGTCCTCGGGCCGATCGTCGAGGCCGGGGCTGCCGTCGGTGCGCAGATAGACCCAGTAGAGCGCGACGCGATGCTTGTTGAAGAGCGTGCGCAGCAGCGCCTGGCTGCGGAAGTCGACGACCGCCGCACCGTCGGAGACCAGCAGCAGCACGCGGGATCCCGTGACCGCGCCGTGCGCGAAGTACGACAGGCCGGCGAGCAGTCCCTTGGCGACGTTGGTATAGGCGAGGCCGGGCGCATCGATGGCCGCGATCGAGGCCTCGACCGCCTCGCGGTGATCCGTCAGCGGCAGCACGGCCATCGGCTGCGTGCTGAAGAACACCGTCCCGAACAGATCCTCGTGGCGGCCGGCGACGAATTCGCTGAGCAGTCGTCGCGCCGCCCCGCTCTTCGATTCCTCGGCGCCGGTCGGCGCGCGCCCCGCGAACGTGCTGTCCATGCTGCTCGATCGATCGAAGACCATCACGATGTGGGCGCCGCGTCCCGTGCGCTCGATCTGCTGCTCGGTCCGGTGCAGGCCCGCGATCCCGAGCACCAGCGCCGCAATCGCGCCCGAGCCCGCGACCCGCAGCGCGAAGGCCACTGCGCTCGACAGCGCATCCGGCGGCACGAAGCCGAGGTGCGGATGGGCACGACTGCGCAAGGGATGCCTGAACCACGGCAGCAGGGCTGCCGGCAGCAGGCCCAGCACCAGCGGCAGGGTGACGTCGAGGTTCATCCGCGTCGCTCCACGCGCCGGCACTCGCGCAGCAGGCGCTGCAGCTCGTCGAACAGCGCACCCGGCGGCTCCGCGGTCGGCTCGTCACCGAAGAAGGTCGCGCGCGAGCGTTCGAAGAATTGCGCCAGCGCGTCGCGCTGGGACGCGAACGCGGGACGCTGCGCGAGGAAGTCGGCCAGGCCTTCCGCGAACAGCGGTCGGCCGTGCGTCGCGTCGAGCGCGCGATGCAGGACGCGCAGCGCTTCGCGGTACGCCGCGCCGTCGCCGCGCGCGCACAGCGGCGCGAAGGCGCGCAGGCCGGCGGCGAAGGGCGCCCGCGAGCGCATGCGCCACCCGCCGTAGCGCCAGGCGAGGAAGCCGCCCCACACCACCGTGCCCAGCACGAGCGCCGCGACGCGCCGTCGCGCCTGCGCCGTCGGCAGCAGCCGCGGCGCTTCGTCCGGCATCGAGAAGACCTGCTCGCCTCCGCCCTGGCCGACCCCGCGGGCGACGATCTGCATCGTCGGCGACATCGTGAACGACCACGCTGGCACGCGCACGGACAGCACGTCGGTGCGCTGTGCGAAGCGCAGCGTGAAGCCGGGGATGTGGAGCTTGCGCACGTCCAGCGGCGCGTAGAAGGTCTGATAGCGCAGCGTCAGCGCGTAGCGTCGCGTGTCGGGCCGCGACGACTCCTCTTCCCGTACGTCGACGTCCCGCAGCTCCAACCAGTAGTCGATGTCGCCGACCGCCGGCAGCGACTCGCGCTGCAAGGCATGGCTGCGCGGCACTTCGACGCTGTAACGCTGCACGAGCAGATCACCGATGTGATGGCCGAAGCCGCGCGGCATCTGCGCTGCGATCCGCGGCAGCGACGGCGGCGCCGGTGCGGCCGCCGGGCCGGCGGCAAGCGTCGCGCATGCGAGGAGCGCCGCGAGCCGGCGGATCCCGCGCCCTGCGCCGCGCGCCGCTCTCATGCCTGCTGCACGAAGTAGTCCGTCAACTGCGCGGCGTCGAAGCGATCGCGAACGTGGAACGGCGCGGCGCCGCGGCGCAGGCAGATCGCGGCGAGCTCGTCGCGCCACGCGTCGTAGCCGGCCTGCACGCGCCGGCGCAGCCGCGCGGTGAGCACCAGCAGGCGCGCAGCGCCGCTCTCGCGATCGCGGACGAGGCCGAGACCGAAGCCCTGCGGCAGATCGCGATCGCGCGTCTCTCCGATCACGACGGGCACCACCCAGTGGCGTGCGAGCGAGTCCAGCACGTCCTCGAGCAGCGCGGCCGGCAGGAAGAAGTCGGACAGCAGGAACACCAGCGCGCGGCGTCGCGGCAGCAGCGGTGCGAGATCGCGCCAGGCATGGCAGCTCGCGCCGCCGGGCCGCGTCGCGGCGAGCCGCTGCTGCAGGTCCGCGGCGACGTGCAGGCCGGTCGCATTGCGCATCGACAGATGCTCGTCCAGCTCTTCGGCGCCCGCGGCGAAACCGAAGCCGTCGCCGCGGCGCGTCGCCGACCATGCGCAGGCGACGGCGATCCGGCACAGCAGCGCGTGCTTGCCGCCGCTGCCCATCGATGCCGACAGATCCGCGGCCACGAACACTTGGCCGCGCACTCGCGCCTGCATCACGCGGACCTGCAGCTCGCGGAAGGGATCGCGCAGGCTCGCGCGCAAATCGATACGCCGCGGATCCGGATACCGCAGCAGCGGCCCGAAGGCGCGGAAGCGCTGGCCGTCACCGCCGCGGCGGCTCGTATGCGTGCCGGGAAACACCTCATCCACCGGCCACGGCAGCCGATAGCTGAACTCGTCGCCCGCATAAGAGCCGGGATCCGTGGCCGTCATGCGCGCCGACTCGCGGAACTCATCGAGCGCCGATCAGGGCGCGGGCACGGCCGCGAAGGCGGCGTCGAGCAGCAGCGGCAGGATGCGCTCGCGCCGCGCCTCGTGGATCGGAGTGAGAAACACGCGGTGCGCGACGACGGCGCCGAACACGCGCTGCACGTCCTCGGGCACGACCATGTCCCGGCCCGCGAGCCACGCGTGCACGCGCGCGGCGCGCACCAGAAAGCTCATGCCGCGCGGGCTGCCGCCCGCGGCGACCAGCGACGCGACGTCGATGCCCGGCAGCGTCAGGCCGGCGCGGTCCGGGTGACGCACGGTGTTCCACAGCGCGAGGACGTAGTCCTGCAGGGCCGCCGAGACGTGCACCGACTGCTGCAAGCTCACGGCCAGCGCATCGAGCGCCGCATAGGGCACGAGGCCCGCCGGCACTGCGTCGATCAGGCGATCGACGTCGTGAAAACGCGTGTCGAACATCAGGGCCTTCTGCGCCGCCGGCGCCGAGGGTGCCTCGATCGCGAGCTCCATCAGGAAGCGGTCGCGGGCGGCGGCGGGGAGCTCGAAGGTCTCCTCGCGCTCGACGCGATTGCGATCGGCGAACACCAGCAGATGCGGAAAGCGATACTCGCGGTTGAATGCGTGCACGCTGCGCTCGGCCATGACCCGCAGCAAGGTCGAATGCACCTGCGGGCGCGCGCGATTGATTTCGTTGAAGAAGAAGGTGGCGAGATCCTCGCCCCAGCGGATCAGCGGTCCGGGCTCGACGCGCGGCCGTCCCTGCTCGTCGACATAGGTGTGATAGAGCAGATCGGCGGGCATCATGTCGATGGTGCCCTCGACGCGCTCGTAGTGACCGCCGAGCCCGCGCGCGAGCGCGCGCAGCAGCGTCGTCTTGCCGACGCCGACGTCGCCTTCGAGGAGCACGTGTCCGCGGGCGAACACTGCGACGAGCAACAGGCGTATAGGATCGTGCATCCCGACCATCACGCCCTGCAGGGCGGACTCGAAACCGAGCGCGCGCTGACGCCAGTCCGAGAGCAGGTTGTCAAAAGCCACGACGCGATTCCGGGCGCTGGTCTCGATGACGAAAAAACGGAGCCCCGGGGTGGGCCGGGGCTACTCGAGTGCAGGTCAGGACTTCAGAGCTTGCTGACGTCGTAGACCCACTTGCCGGTCTTCTTGAAATGTTCCGCACGCAAGCGGTTGCGCTCTTCCATCGCCTTGATGGCCGCGCTCTGCTTGTCGATCTCGTTCGGATCGTGCTTCGGGTCGTACTTGCTGCCCGCGACCTTGTCCGGGAAGCCGGGTTTCGGCTCCCAGCAGTTGCCGGGGGCCTTGCACTTGGTGCCGTCGTAGGCCTGTGCGCCGACGGACAGCAGCGCGGCGGCTGCGCCGGCGACGAACGTCGCGAAGACGTGCTTGCGATTGAGCTTCATCGATTTGACCTCACCTCGTTGATGATTGCCGTCTGCCCGCGGCGGTCCATCCCGCCGGGACACTCTCGACGCGCGGCCGCCTGGCCGTCCGCCGCGAGTTCTCGAGGCGACGCGCCCGGCGCGCCGCCTGCCCGTTCATTGCGCCGGCCGCTCGTCGGCGTCCGCGGCGTGGGTGAACGTGACCCACGGCCCTTTCCAGCTGCGCTTCTCCTCCTCGCTCATCCAGTCGGCCTTGTCGACGGCGCCGACGTAGACCGCGCGTATCCAGGCGACGACCTGCAGCATCTCGTCGAGCGAGAGCTGCTTGTACTGCGGCCCCATCATCGCCTCCGCGCCGCCGAACATCGTCTCGAACAAGCCCTGATCCGTCTTGCCGTTCTTCGGATAGGTCCAGTAGTCGTCGCGCAGCGCCGGACCGACCTTGCCTTCCGCCTCGTGGCCGTGACAGCCGGAGCAGGCCGTCAGGAAATGCTCGCCGCCCTTCGCGATCGCTTCTTTGTCCCAGCGATAGAGGTTCTTGCCCGTGGCGAGAAACGCCTGCACGGCCGGCGTCTCCGGACCCGACTTGGCGAACGACAGATCGAGCACCTCGCCGGTGACCGTGTGGCGCAGCGTCACGCCCTGCGCGTAGGCGGCGACGGACACCACTGAGCCTGCGCTGAGGCACAGCAGCAGCGCCCTGCCTATTTTTCCGAGAGTCTCCATGATCCGAT